>JAGBXH010000284.1 GCA_017629395.1 Clostridia bacterium
AAACGATGGAGCATTTTTCATCGGATGCGGCTTTGAGGATCCACTCGGGGTTGACGCCCTTGAGCAGCACTGCCTTGCCTCCTGCGTAGAAGCTGCCCATCCAGTGCATCTTTGCGCCCGTGTGGTAGAGGGGCGGGATGCAAAGGAACACGTCGTCGTGCGTTTGCGAGTGGTGGTTGTTCTCGGTCAGCATGGCGTGCGTCAAGGAGCGGTGCGCGTGCAGAATTGCTTTGGGGAAGCCGGTCGTGCCGGAGGAGAAGTAGATGGCTGCATCGTCGTCTTCGGTCAGAGAAATATCGGGCTGACGCGAAGTGCAGTATGCGATCATCTTGTCGTAGCTGTCTGCAAACGCGGGGCATTCCTCGCCAACGTAAAAGAGGCTGCGCACGCGGGGGATCTGATCGCTGATGGATTCCATTCTGCCGATAAATTCAGGCCCGAATATGCACATGGAGCTGTCGGATTTATCCAGACAGTATTTGATCTCGTCAGCGGTATAGCGATAGTTGAGCGGCACGGCAACGGCACCTGCCTTGAGAATGCCGAAGTAGATGGGCAGCCACTCAATCGAGTTCATCATAAGAATGGAGACCTTGTCTCCCTTGCGGCAGCCGCGGGAGAGAAGGAGATTTGCAAAGCGGTTTGCACGCTTTAAGAATTGCTCCCAGGTGATCTCGCGACGGAAGGGCTGACCGGGTTCGGGCTGCATCAGGGCATAGTCGCGCCAGGTAATGCGGCTTTGCGGCTCAAACATGGGGTTGATTTCAACCAGCGCCACCTCATCGGCGTACAGTCGCGCGTTGTTGTCCAAAATGTCTGTGATGATCATGATAATTCCTCACACTTTCTTGCTAAGAAAAAATAGATAATTTATTATATCATAAATGACGGAAAATGTCAATGATTTCAAGGGAAAATCGACACTTTTTGGATAAGCTCTTACGAGAGTTTTTGATCGACCTTTTTGCAAAAAGGTCGCGGGGTCTTGGGGCAGCGTCCCCAAGTCGCCTCCGCAGAGGCGAAATGTCTCTATCGCCGTTTCATTTCGCGCAGCGAAATATGTTCTTCTTTGCGGCAATTTTGCCAAAAAGAACGGAGAGGATTTTCTCACATAATATCCCAACGGTCAATGAAATCCGCCTTCGGCGGGAGTATTTTCCCTGCTGCGCAGGGAAAATAAAAAGCCCGCAACCCAACGTGCCCAAAATGCACGACGATGCGGACTGACCGTATTTTGTTTTCCGAAGCGGATCAGCTTGCGGTGTTCACAAAAGACGGGCAGCCCATGCAAAAATAATAAAAGTAATAAAAGAACTTAGTCATGGTATTGCCTCCTTTTGTGATTTGTTGTGTGTCATTATACGCCCCTTTTTTGCGTTTGTCAATAGATTTTTGCAAATTTTTCGAATTTTGTGAAAAAATTATCAGGTGGGTTACGGCACACGATTGATTTCATACAATATTTGTCAATCGATTTTGCTTATAAAATCACATAGCACGAGCCAAAATAAGCACGAATAAGCCTTTCGGAGGAGCAAAATATGAAAAAAATGAGAAATATCAGAGGCGTGAGCTTATTGCTTTGCCTGTGCCTGCTTGTAGGTGCGTGCGCGTGCATGACGGGCTGCGGCAGACAGGATACCTATCGCGTAGCGGTGTTTGCCTATAAATTTGACGATAGCTATATTGCCACGGTGCGATCCGCGCTTGAAAAATACTTCAAGGACCACGGCGACCGTATGCAGGTGACCTTTTATAACGGTGAAAACAACCAGCAGACGCAAAGTGCACAGATCGATACCGCTATCACGGGCGGTGCGGATCTTTTGATCATCAACGCGGTGGACTTCAAGAGTGCGGGCGAGGCGTTGGCTGCAAAGGCGCATCAAAAGGGCGTGCCCGTCATTTTCTTTAACCGCGAGGTGTCGGATGCAGCGGTCAAAACGTCGGATAACATTTGCTTTGTGGGCACAGATCCCGATGCCCCCGGCTATATGCAGGGCGAGCAGGTGGCTGCGCTGCTTGGTACAAACGAGGCGTTCCGAAAATACGACCTCAACGGCGACGGTAAGATCCAATACGCCATGTTCCGTGCCGAGGTGGGTAATGCAGAGGCGGACGGACGCACGCGCTATTCGGTGGAGCGAGCAAACAGGCTGCTTGCAGAGAATGACGCCTTGACCGCAGCCGATAAAGAGGGCAGCGTGCTTGAGCGCGTGGGCGCGGATCAGCCTGCCAACTGGGATAGTGCGACCGCCAATAATATGATGGGCTCGCTCTTCCGCGTGCAGGGCGGCGTGCCCAATATCGAGCTGGTGCTGTGCAATAACGACGATATGGCGCTGGGGGTGATCTCTGCGCTGGAGGCAAAGGGATATAATAAGCAGGGAAGCAGAGATGCGGGCGGTGCGTATATCCCCGTGTTTGGCGTGGATGCGCTGGCAACTGCCATGGATGCCATCAAAAACGGCAAGATGCAGGGAACGGTCAAGCAGGATGGGGATGCCATGGCAAAGGCGATCGTGCAGATCGCTGCCAACATCATGGAGGGCAAGGATTTTCTTGCAGGCACGGAATACCGGTTTGAGGATGACGTGCGCAAGCTGCGCATCGCGTATTCGCCCATAAACGCAGAATAAGGACAAGGTAGGGGGCGCATGGAATACGTTCTGGAAATGCGGAATATCTGTAAGGAATTTCCCGGTGTCAAGGCGCTGGACGGTGCACAGCTGTGCGTGCGCCCCGGCAGCGTGCACGCGCTCATGGGGGAAAACGGTGCGGGGAAATCCACGCTGCTCAAGTGTCTGTTCGGTATTTATCGTAAGGATAGCGGCAGCATCCTGATCGACGGCAGGGAGGCGGACTTCAAAAGCCCTGCGGATGCCATGGCGCATGGGGTTGCCATGGTGCATCAGGAGCTCAACCAAGCCCTGCGCCGCAGCGTGGCGGATAACGTGTGGCTGGGCAGATATCCCACGCGCGGCGGATTTGTGCGCGAGCGGTATATGCAGGAGCGTACGCGTGAGCTCTTGGAGAGTCTTGATATGCACGTCGATCCCGCGCGTATCATCGGCTCTTTGTCGGTTGCCGAGCGGCAGATGGTGGAGATCGCCAAGGCGGTGTCCTATCACGCGCGTGTGCTGGTGCTGGACGAGCCGACCTCGTCCTTGACCGACCGTGAGGTCGAGCAGCTGTTTGCCGTTATAGAAAGGCTCAAGGCGCGCGGCTGCGGCATTGTGTACGTTTCGCACAAGATGCAGGAGATATTGCGCATATCCGACGAGGTCACGATCATGCGCGACGGCAGGTTTATCTCCACCGACAAAGCCGCTGATCTGACTACGGACAAGATCATTGCCAAAATGGTGGGCAGGGAGCTTGCCGATCTGTACCCTGCGGTCGAGAGGAGACGCGGAGAGGTGCTGTTGGAGGTGCAGGGGCTTTCTGCCAAGGGACTTGCGGATATTTCCTTTTCCCTGCATCGCGGTGAGGTGCTGGGGCTTTGCGGACTTGTGGGGGCGGGGCGCACCGAGATTTTGGAAACGCTGTTCGGTATGCGGCGTATCGCAGAAGGCAGCGTCAGGCTAGCGGGCAGGGAGCTGCGCGCCAAAAAGCCTGCGGACGCCATCAAGGCGGGGCTTGCGCTTTTGACCGAGGAGCGGCGTGCTACGGGGATTTTCGGCGGACTTTCCTTGACGGATAACGCCTGCGTGGCGCGCCTTAGAGACTATCGCGGGGCGCTGGGGCTTTTGCGCACGGGGAGTATGTGCAAGGATACCGACCGTATCATTCGCGATCTGCGCGTGCGTTGCGCAGGCAGAAATACGCCCATCAAACTGCTCTCGGGCGGCAACCAGCAAAAGGTGATATTGGGCAGGTGGCTTTTGACCGATCCCGAGGTGCTGCTCTTGGACGAGCCGACGCGCGGCGTGGACGTGGGGGCAAAATCCGAGATCTATGCGCTGATCGCAGAGCTTGCAGGGCGCGGCAAGGGTGTGATCATGGTTTCAAGTGAGATGCCCGAACTGATCGGTACGTGTGACCGCATACTGGTAGTATCGGGAGGCAGGATCGCGGGCGAGCTTATGCGCGGTGCGTACAGCGAGCAGGAGCTGATGAGCTTGGCGGCAAAATACGTTTGACGGAGAGTGGAAGAAATGGAAGAGAAAGAAACGGTGGGTTTGCCGAGCCGTGCCAAAGCAAGCCTTGGTAACTTCAAGGCGCTTTCGGGACGGGAGCGCGCCAAAGTCATAAAAAACGGGCTGTTGGACAATGCCTTATATATACTCATCGCGCTGTTTGTGATTGCGGTTTTTGCCTATAATCCAAGCTTTTTATCGGCGGATTCGGTGGTCAATATTCTCATGCAGTCCGCCTCGCGTCTGATCATGGCGCTTGGCGTGGCGGGCATCATCGTGCTGACGGGCACGGATCTGTCGGCAGGCAGATGTCTCGGTCTTTGCGCCTGCATTTGCGCGTCACTTTTGCAATCGAGCGGCGTGGCGGGTAAAATGTTTCCTGCGCTGTCGTATAGCGCGTGGCTGATTCCGCTTGCGCTGCTGATCAGCATGCTGGTAGGCGCGTGTGTGGGCGGCTTTAACGGTTTTATGGTGTCGCGCTTTAAGCTGCACCCCTTTATCGTCACGCTGGGCACGCAGCTGATTCTGTACGGCGGCGTGATGTGGTACGTGTCCTTGGGACAGAATAACAGTGCGCCCATTGCCGGGCTTGATCCGGGCTATACGAGGCTGGTCACGGGCGGCATCAATATAGGCGGCGTACAGATCCCCAATTATCTATGGATCGCGGTGCTGGTGACGCTGATCGTTTGGGTGATATGGAATAAAACGGTGCTTGGCAAAAATATGTTTGCGGTGGGCACCAACCCCGAGGCGGCTGCCGTATCGGGCGTCAGCGTAGCAAAAACCATCATCAGTGTGTTCGTTTTAGCAGGCATTTTGTATGGCGTTTCGGCATTTGTGGAGTGCGCGAGAGTGTCGTCCAACTCTACTGCAACGGGTGTTAATTACGAGTTGGATGCCATTGCCGCCTGCGTCATCGGTGGTGTGTCGTTTATGGGCGGCGTGGGCAAGGTGCGCGGCGTGCTTTTGGGAGTGTTCCTTTTGCAGCTTGTCAATGCAGGGCTGGTGTTTCTGAATTTTGAGCCCGCGATCATGACGGTCATCAAGGGCGCGATCATCTTGATCGCCTGCGCGCTGGATATGCGTAAGCATATTGCGAAAACCTAACCCATACGGACACCCCTCTCATGAAAGTTTTGATCAAACTTTTCCAAAAGTTTGCGGGGACTTGGGGCAGAGCCCCGAGTCGCGCCCGCAGGCGCGAAATATTTCCAACGCTGTTTTTGGTTCTTTTTGCAGCTGCTTGCTCAAAAAGAACGGAAACGGTTTGCTTACATAAAAAATCAAGGGAGCTACCTACATAGGTAACTCCCTTTCCATTATTCCATTCCGAGCAAATATCCCGGGGTTACGTGCAATATCTTGCACAGAGCAGCGAGCTCATAATCCGCTACAAAGCGCGTGCCAATCTCAATCCTGCTGACGCTGTCTCGCTCAATGATTACGCCCTCGAGTTGCAGCTTTGCCGCGAGATTCTCCTGCGACAATTTGCATTTCTTTCTGGCTTCTTTCACACGCGCGCCGCAAATGTTTTTACTGCCGTTGTAATCATAAATCTTCATATGCAACCCCTCACAAAATGTGTTAATCTTAAGAATATACTTGACTTTAACATATTTTTGCGATATAATTGTGTTAAAGATAAGAATATCGAAAGAGGTAAGAAGAATTGTGAAAAAAGGAACGGCAGAAGGTCGCATTGGTGTCATCAAGGAGTTTGATAAGCTTGGCAGATTGGTTATCCCCAAGGATCTGCGAGAGCGTTACGCGCTGGATAATAAGGTGGAGATTGTAGCAACGGAGCAGGGCGTGCTGATCAAAAGTCCTGAATACGTGTTGGTAAAAAAGGAAAAGGGAGAACCTTGAATCGGGTTCTCCCTTGTTTGATTACATTGAAATAATTCTCCCCGTTCTTTTTCTTGGTTATGTAGCTGCAACAGAAGAAAGCGGATAAGAGCTTTGTTTGTTGCGACGAGCGATCGGGGGCTTTGTTCGCTGCGTTTTCAGATAAGGCAGCACGCAGCAAACCGTTTTGCAGATTTACGGGGAGATCCAAAGCATCCGCAATATTTTCCTTGTGCAGTAAGATTGGGGAATGAAAAAGAAAAAAGAAAGCCCCATGGGGCTGACAAATTAGCGGTGAAAATATGTGAAGCAGAAGTCTTTAGTGGGCTTCTGCTTTTGCTATGGAGATATTACGCGCAGAAACCGATTGTATTCGCGCTCTCCCCCCTGCGCTTGGAACAAGCCTGCGCCAGCCTTCCCCCCTCCCGGAGGGGGGCTTGGGTAGCAGTATCGCGCTTTTCTGAACCGACACTCAACCGTCAACGGTAACTTGATTGACCGAAATCTGTGAGAAAACCGATGTTTCAGCGGTTAACTTGAAAACGAATGAGCGGACAACTGTCATAGCCCCCCTCCGGGAGGGGGGACGATACGCGCTGCCCTGTGCCAAGCGCAGGGGGGAGAGCGCGAATAGAATGGGTTTATGACACAAATGCGGCAACGAAATTTGCTATATTGCATAAAAAAGCAGGAATCTGCTCAAAATCGAACAAATTCCTGCTATTATTCCGCTATTTACGCAGCCCGATGGGGCTTTCTTTTTATATTACAGCAAATGCGCGTACAGTTCCTCCGGACTTTCGGGGGAGAGATAGATGGGTGCGATGTCAAACGCTGTCTTGCAGCCGACCTCGCCGCGCTGACCGAGTCTGTATGCCGCTCTTGCAAAGGCAACGAGTACGCTGCCCGTGAAATCGGGGTTGGATTCCAAGGTCAGCGCGTACTCAATCGTGT
>JAGBXH010000285.1 GCA_017629395.1 Clostridia bacterium
CCTTGAGTTCACCGAGATGGATGCAAACGCTATTGCATACGTAGAGGAAATCCAGCTCTTCAACAGCAAGGAAGAGGCTTACGCTTATGCAGGTGAGGAGATCCCCACCAAGGCTCCCGCTACCGAAGAGCCCACCACCGATGCTCCCGCAGGTGAAGTTACCACCGAAAAGACTGAAACCACTACCGAGGCTGAGAAGTCCGAGGGTGGCTGCAAGTCCGCAGTTGCTATGTCCGTGGTTGCTTTCGTAGCAGTTGCTGCTGCTTGCGTAGCACTCAAGAAGAAGGACTGATTTGAGTTGCCCGAGTGATCCTTGATCACTCAGAAGGCATGCAAGACCCGTACCATTTACGATATCATCGTTTGGTACGGGTCTGTTTTTAAGGCCGTTTTTTGCCTTTTTGTGTTGATTTACTACCCGTAATCTGCTATAATAAATCAATGCAAAAAAGCAAAAAAATAAAAATGTACATATACGTGAGGATACCCGTGAAAAGCAAAAAGATACTGACCTCCATGAAGCGCAGCAAGGCTCTCATGATCACCTGTTGGCTGATCTATATGATCGCGTACTTGACCAGAAACACCTATAACGCATCCATCGTTCACCTGACGGGAGAGGGGCTGCTGACTACCTCCCTGGCAGGACTTGTCAGCACCTGCTATTTCGTCAGCTACGGCTGCGGACACCTGATCAACGGCTTTCTTGCCGACCGCACCCGTCCTGTCGTCATGCTGGGCGCTGCCATTCTGGCACTTGCCATCAGACCCTGGAAACGCTTTATTATGCAAATGGAGACTGAAAAACAATGAAAAAGAACAGAAAGCTTTACGCGGTATCCAACGCACACCTGGATACCCAATGGAACTGGACGATTCAGGACACTATACGCGATTGTGTGAAAAACACCTTGGCGGATAACTTTGCACTGTTTGAAAAATATCCCCACTACCGCATGAATTTTGAGGGCGCGTTCCGCTACGCGCTGGCAAAGGAATACTACCCCGATCTGTATGAAAAACTCAAGCAGTACGTAGCTGAGGGCAAATGGAACGTTTCGGGCAGCCAATGGGATGCCACCGACACCAACGTTCCCTCCTCCGAGGCATATATGCGCCAGATTTTGCTCGGAAACGGCTTCTTTGAACAAGAATTCGGCAAAAAAAGCTCGGATATCTTCCTTTCCGACTGCTTTGGCTTCCGCTATTCTCTGCCCTCCATCGCTTCGCACATGGGCTTGACATGCTTTTCCACCCAAAAGCTGCAATGGGGTGTTGGCACCCCCATCATCCACGAGGACGGCAGCGTGACAAGACCCATGCCTGACAAGGATGCCGTGCGCATGGACCTTGGCAGATGGGTAGGACCGGACGGCAACAGCATCTTGGGCTCGTTTATCGGCAACGACTATACGCTGAAATTTGAAAAGGATCCCGAGCAGCGTCCTATTCACGACCGCAAGGAATACATAGACAAGATCGACCACAACGCCAAGTACGCAGGCACTCCCGCCCACATGATGTACTTTGGCACGGGTGACTACGGCGGCTCTGCCACCGACGAATCCGCACGCTACCTCAACGACGCCGTAGCACAAAACGGTGACGACAAGGAATTTGAGGTCATTGCGGGCAGCACTGAGCAGATCTTCAACGATCTGACACCCGAGCAGATCGCTTCCCTGCCCGTCTACAGAGGTAATCTGCACATCCCGCACGGCTTTGGCACGCTGACCTCACACACCGTCAGCAAGCGTTGGAACAGAAAGTGCGAGCTGCTCGCTGACAGCGCAGAGCGCGCTGCCTCTATCGCCAAGTGGCTGGGCACGGGCAGATATCCCAAGGAGCGACTGGACTTTGCCTGGAAGCTGTTTTTGTGGCACCAGTTCCACGATGACCTGCCCGGCACCTCGATCCTGGACGCTTACAGATTCAGCTATAACGACTACGTCATTGCGCAGAACGTGCTTGCCGACGAGCTGACCGCTTCGATTGACGCCGCAGCCTCTGCGCTTAACACCAATACACCTGGACAGCCCGTAGTGGTATTTAACCCCGTGGCAGCCTCTCGTACCGACCTTGTTACCGCCCCCGTTCCCCAAGGTGCGCAGTTCGTGCGCGTATATACCGCGGACGGCAAAGAGGTCCCCTCGCAGATCTCGATTGTGGACGGTGAGCGCGTGGTGCGCTTTGCCCCCACTGTAGCCCCCGTCAGCCTTACGGTATTCTCCGTGGTAGCATCCGACGCTCCCTGCGCCCTGCCCACGGAACTTTGCCTGACCGAAACAAGCCTTGAAAACGGCAGATATAAGGTCACGATAGGCAATGACGGACATATCGCCTCCATTTTTGACAAGCAAAACGGCAGAGAGCTGCTCAGTGCCCCTGCCGCGCTTGCCACAAGAGAGGATAATAACACGGTCTGGCCCTCCTGGGAGATCAAATACGATGACACCAAGCTGCCCTTTACTCCGGTAGGCGGCGAGGTCAGCATCAAGATCGCCGAGCAGGGTGCTGCCACCGTAGCACTCAAGATCACGCACAAGCAGGGCGCGAGCTCCTTTGTGCAGACCGTGCGTCTGTGCGCGGGCGTTGACCGCGTAGACGTAGAAAACGAGGTTGATTGGAGAGAGAGAAAGACGCTTTTGTCGGCAGGCTTCCCCCTGACCGTTTCCAATCCCACCGCTACCTTTGATATCGGCCTTGGCGCAGAGACGCTGGGCAACACCGATTCCTACCCCTACTTCCAGCATTGCGTGCACCAATGGGCAGACATCTGCGAGCCCGACGGCTCGTTTGGCATTGCCATTCTCAACGATTGTAAATACGGCATGGAAAAGCCCACCGACGACGAGCTGCGCCTGACGCTGATCCACACCCCCCTCGGCCGCTTCAAGTACATCAGCGGACAGGACTGGCAGGATCACGGCAAAAACATCTTCAAATACGGCTTTACCTCGCACGCAGGCAACCGCGACGGTGTGGCAGTCGATGCCGAATGCTTCAACAATCCCCTTTTCGCCTTTGCGGTTGACGCACATGACGGAAAGCAAAGCGAAATCAGCTTTGCAAGCATCAGCGACAACGAAGTGGCGATCCGCTGCATCAAAGAGGAACAAAAGGGCAATCGCCTTGTCGTGCGCGTGCAGGAAACGGCAGGCAGAGATCACAGTGGCGTCAAGCTGACGCTGGCGGCAGATATTCAACACGCCCTGGAAACCAACGGTTACGAAGAAGGCAACGGTGCGGTCGCATTCGATACCCACACGCTGACCTTTGATATGACGCCCTTCGCCGTTAAGACATTTGTCATTGAGATCGACAACGCACAGGCAGCCGACGACCTCGGCACACCCGTTGCGCTGGACTATAACAAGCGCATCACCACCTCGCGCTTTGATTACACCGCAGGTGAATTCGGACAAGGTATCTCCATTCCCGAGGAACTGTTCGAGCAGACCCTTTACAGCGGCGGCTTGCGCTTTACGCTGGGCAACAAGGGCGAGAACAACGCCGTGCTTTGCGATGGACAGACCGTTTCCCTGCCCGCAGGGACCAAGCGTGTTGTGCTGCTGGCAGCTTCTCGCCGTGGTGACGTGACTGTTAACTTCGGTGTTGGCAACAAGACCGTGTCCTGCAAGATCACCGATTTCTGCGAAAACATCGGTAATTGGGATCAGGTAGCGGCAGGCGACACAGCCTTTATCAAGCGAGATCCCGTAGCGATCAGCTATTCCCACACGCACGATGCAAACGGTGACCGCTTGTACAAGTTTGCCAATATCTTTGCATATACCCTTGAGATCGAGGGCGCAGACAGCATTACCCTGCCCGCAGGCGAGCAGATCGTGCTCTTGGCTGCTACCGCGATCACGGACGGTCAAAAGACCACCGTTCCCACCGCACCTCTTTATGATTTTATCCCCGAAAACAATTCTCCCACCCATACCCTGACATCCGTGGACATGAACGGCTCGGGCGAGTATCACGAGGGCACCCTTGTGCGCGTGACCGCACCGCGCTGCAATCAGAACGGCATGTTTACAGGCTTTGGCGGCAACGCCGATATCATCTGGCAAGAGGATGTGCAGGCACTGGTGCGCATAGGCACAGAGGATGTTACCATTTATCCCATCTTCTCGGATCTCGGCAACAACGTCGCGCTGGGTAAACCCTGCCGCGCAAATCACAGCCGTGAAAATCTCGGTGAATACCCCGAAAACGCGTTCAATGGCGACAGCAAGAGCAAGTGGGCAGGCATTGCCGAGACTGCTGATACCGAAACGGGTCATGCAGCATGGCTGGAGGTAGACCTTGGAGAGGTTACCCCCATCTATAAGTGGCTGGTGCAGCATTGCGGCGAATACGAGGATACAAGCGACAATACCGTTGACTATTTCCTGCAGTATAAGCAAACCGAGGACGGAGAATGGCTGACTGCCGACGAGGTATGGGGCAACCGCGATGATGTGACTCTGCGCGAATTTGCACCCGTACAAGCACGCTACGTGCGTCTGTATATCATCAGACCCACCCCTCACGCCGACAAAACCGCACGCGTCTACCAATTCCACGTGTACAGCGTGCCCGAGAAAAACTAAGTAAGCAGGACAAAATATATGACTTTTCTGGAAAGAGCAAAAGCCTTGGTCGCCCAAATGACCTTGGAAGAAAAAATGTCTCAAATGAAATACAACGCCCCCGCCATCCCCCACCTGGGTGTTCCCGCCTATAACTGGTGGAATGAATGCCTGCACGGCGTGGCAAGATCGGGTGTGGCAACCGTATTTCCCCAAGCGATCGGTATGGCTGCAAGCTTTGATACGGACATGATGTACCGCGTTGCAACCGCCATTTCGGACGAAGCAAGAGCCAAGCATAACGAGTTCAAAAAATTCGGCTACACCGATATCTACCAGGGCTTAACCTACTGGTCGCCCAATATCAACATCTTCCGCGATCCCCGCTGGGGACGCGGCCACGAGACCTACGGAGAAGATCCCTATCTGACCGGCAGAATGGGCGTTTCCTTTATCAAGGGTTTACAGGGAGAGGGCAAGTACCGCAAGCTGGACGCAACCATCAAGCATCTGGCTGCGCATAGCGGCCCCGAGGAGCTGCGCCACGGCTTTGACACCAAGGTCAGCGAGAAGGATCTGCGCGAAACCTATTTGTGGGCATTTAAGTATTGCATCGACCACGCTGATCCCTCTGCCGTCATGGGCGCTTACAACCGCCTCAACGGTGAGCCCTGCTGTGCAAGCAAAACGCTGCTTATGGATATTCTGTACGGCGAATGGGGATTTGACGGCTACGTCGTTTCCGATTGCGGTGCGATCTGTGATATCCACCGCCACCACAAGGTGACAAACACCGACGCGGAAAGTGCTGCGCTTGCCGTTAATAACGGCTGCCAGCTCAACTGCGGCAGCGCATATCAATGGCTCAAAGATGCCTACGACCAAGGACTTGTATCCGAGGAAGTGATCACAGCTTCCGTGGAAAAGCTGTTTGAGGCACGCTATCGCCTTGGTATGTTTGACGACGACTGCGAATACGATCATATCCCCTACGACGTTGTGGATTGCGACGAACACCGCGCGCTCAATCGCAAAATGGCACAAAAGTGCATGGTACTGCTCAAAAACGACGGTATTTTGCCGCTGGATCAGAGTGTACGCACCATTGCCGTCATCGGTCCCAACGCAGACGAGCAAAGCGTATTGCTTGGCAACTACAACGGTACGCCTGCAAGATATTCCACGCTTTTGCGCGGCATTCAGGACGGCTTTGACGGCCGCGTGATCTACGCCCGCGGCTGCCACGTAACCAAGCCCGTGCAGGACAAGGACGGCGAGCACCCGCGCAACGAGGCACTCATTGCCGCAAGCAAGGCGGACGTGGTCGTTATGATCATGGGCATCAATCCCACCATTGAGGGCGAGGAGGGTGACGCTTACAACGCCGCAAAGGGCGGTGACCGCATAGATCTCGAGCTGCCCGCGGTGCAAAGAGAGCTGATCGATGCAATCACAGCATTGGGCAAGCCCACCGTGTTCGTCAACGTCAGCGGCAGCTGCATCAACCTTGAACGTGAGGACAAGAACTGCAACGCTGTGCTGCAATGCTTCTATCCCGGCGCGGAAGGCGGTAACGCACTTGCCGACATCCTGTTTGGCAAGGTATCCCCCAGCGCAAGACTCCCTGTCAGCTTTTACAGATCCATCGACGATCTGCCCGCATTTGAAGATTACAGCATGCAAAACCGCACGTATAAATTCTTTGGCGGCAAGTGCGTATATGATTTCGGACACGGCTTGACTTACTCGGATATCAAGGAAACCTATATTGACCAAAACACGGTCGAGCTGTATAATGCAGGACCGTATGACACCGATTATACGGTATTGAAATTTGATTACGAGCCGCACAAGTGCTTAAAGGCATTTACGTGTGTGCACATTCGCGCAAACGAGACGGTACGTGTGAGCTTATCCGAATAAAGGAGATCCGTTTCCTCACAGCACGAAAAGCCGAAAACGAGTATGATCGGTAAACATTTTGAAATAAACAGATAAAAAAGGAGTGCACATGAGCTTTTGGATCATGGCGGACGACCGCCCTACTTCTCCTAAATTTTATTATTTTTCCAAAGATTTCGAAGCTCCCGACGGAGCTTGCCTGAAAGCCTGTGTCTGCGGAGATACGCGCTATGCGCTATACCTCAACGGTCACCTCGTTTCCGAGGGACCCTGCCAAGGCTCGGCATATAGAACCTTCTATGAAACCGAGGACTTGACCCCTTATCTGACTGCAGGCAAAAATACCCTGGTCGCCAAAGTCATGTACGTGACCGAGGGGCACTTTATCTCCACCTTCCGCAAGTCTGCGCCTGCCTTTTGGCTGGACGGAGAGCTGGTGTATGGAGAGTCTACCACCAAGTTGGGCACGGATGCAAGCTGGACTTGCGCACGCGAAGACGCCTGCTCACTGGAGCAAGGCACGGATTGCTATATCTCCATCCCTCCCTACGAGCATTGGTCGGGCGCTTCGGTGCGTACCCCCATTGCCTGCGTGCCAAGCTTTGAGCCGGATTTTGACCACGCTTGCTTTGACGAATGCGGTATCAACCAGCAGTACGTCATGTTCCCCCGCTCCCTGCCCGCAATGGAAACCGAGGCTTATCGTCCTATGCAGGCGGTCAGACGCGGTGAGGGCTTTACCGAATTTGATGCAACCAGCTATACCACTGCTAAATTATGCCTGCGATTTCGGGCAAAGGCAGGCAGCCGCATGCGCATTATGTATGCCGAGTGCTACAGGCTGACCGATGAGAACGGAAAACGCTATAAGGGTGTGCGCGATGCGTATGATCAGCCCTCGGCATTTCTGTACGGCTGCTACGATACCGTGGTTGCCACGGGAGAGGAGCAGGTATTCGAGCCTTTTTGGTATCGCTCCTTCCGCTTTGCACGCGTGGAATGTGACGATCCCGATTTCACAGTACTAAACTTTGACTACGCCTTTTACCACTATCCGCTGGACGCAGCCGGCACGTTTGCCTGCTCCGATCCGCGCTATAACAAGATGTGGGAGATCAGCCGCCACACCGTGCTTTGCTGTATGCACGAGATGTACGTGGACTGCCCCTACTACGAGCAGCAGCAATACGACATGGACAGCGCGCTGGAGATGCTGTTCACCCTGCGCATGAGTATGGATGACCGCATGCCGATCAAATCCTTGACCGACTTTGCACATTCGCAATTGCCCAGCGGCTTGCTGCAGGCAAACTATCCTTCCATCAAAACTCAGATCATCCCCAATTTCACGCTTTTTTGGATACTGATGCTGCGCGATTATATGCGCTATTGCGGCACAAGCGCGGAGAACATCAAGCTGCTGCGCTCGATGATAGGCACCGCCGCACATGCCTTGGATGGTTTTGACGCTTACGTGCTGCCAAACGGTCTTGTTGGAAACACCCCCTATTGGCACTTTGTGGATTGGGTGCCCGGTTGGAGTGGCGGCATTCCCTCCGGAAAGCCCGACGAGCCCATCACGGTCAGCACGCTGATGTACGCAACAGCCCTCAAAGCAGCTGCCGAGTTATACGACATTCTTGGCAGAAGCGGCACAGCCTTGGATTACAGAAGCAAAGCCGAGGACGCAATTCGCGCTGTCTACGAGCATTGCTACGACAAAAAGGCAGGGCTTTTCCGCAACAAGCCGAGTGTGAGCGAATACAGCCAGCACACCACGCTTTGGGCAATCCTTTCGGGTGCTGTACAAGGCGAGGAAGCGGGAGAGCTGATCGACCGCACCTTTAACGCCAAGGTCCCCGTCGCCTTCTGCACCTTCTCCATGAGCCACTATATGTTCCGCGCTCTGGAACTTGCAGGACGCTACGATGCTTATGCAAAGCAACAGCTACAGGGCTGGGAGACCATGCTTGACCTGCACTGCACCACCTGGTGTGAAAACCCCGACGACCCTAGAAGCGAATGCCACGGCTGGAGCTCTGCGCCCATTTACGAATTCTCTGCTATGGTGCTGGGTGTTACACCCACCGCCTCCGGCTACGATTCCGTTCGCATCAAGCCTCACCCGCACGCCTATGATCTTTCGTGGGCAAGCGGCACGATCCCCACTCCCCACGGTGTCATTTCGGTGGCATGGGAAAAGCAGGACGGTGCACTGATGATGACAGTCACCCTGCCCGATACCGATATGCGCTGCGAAATCGTGTTGCCCGACGGCAATACGCATACGCAGACAACCGCGAGTGCTCAATATACCTGTAAACTATAAAAATATAAATAAACATAAAAATGGAGGATTTCCCAAAATGTATCAAGAAATCAAAAACATTTCCTTTGAAGGCCCCAAGAGCAAAAACCCCTACTCTTTTCGTTTCTATGATAAAAATCGCGTAATCGCAGGCAAGACCATGGCAGAGCATCTGCGCTTTGCAATGAGCTGGTGGCACACCTGCAACGCATCCGGCACCGATATGTTCGGCGGCAACACCATGGATAAGACCTTTGGTCTGGACGGCATTGAAATGCACAAGGCAAAGGTGGACTTCGCTTTTGACCTGATGCAGAAGCTGGGTATTGAATACTACTGCTTCCACGACGTTGACGTTGCTCCCGAGGGCAAGACTCTTGCAGAGAGCATCAAGAACCTGGAGATCATCACCGACTACCTCCTGGAAAAGCAGAACGCTACCGGCATCAAGCCCCTGTGGGTCACCGCTAACATGTTTGGCGACAAGACCTTTATGGCAGGCGCAGCTACCTCCCCCTCGGCTGACGTGTACGCCATTGCAGCAGGCAAGGTCAAGGCAGGCATTGACGCAGCCATCAAGCTGGGCGCACCCGGTTACGTATTCTGGGGCGGCAGAGAGGGCTACGACACTCTGATCAACACCGATATGGCACTGGAGCTTGACAACCTGGGCAAGTTCCTGACCCTTGCACGCGATTACGGCCGTGCAAACGGATTTAAGGGTGACTTCTACATTGAGCCCAAGCCCAAGGAACCCACCAAGCACCAGTATGACTTTGACGTGGCAACCTGCGCAAACTTCCTGCGCACCTACGGTCTGATGGACGATTTCAGAATGAACATTGAAGCGAACCACGCAACCCTTGCAGGCCACACCTTCCAGCACGAGCTGCGCTCGGCAACCGTCAACGGCATTTTCGGCTCGATCGACGCAAACCAGGGCGATATGCTGCTGGGCTGGGATACCGACCAGTTCCCCACCAACGTATACGACACCACGCTTTGCATGTATGAGGTCATCAAGGCAGGCGGCTTTACCAACGGCGGTCTGAACTTCGACGCCAAGGCACGCCGTCAGTCCAACTCCTTTGAGGACGTGCTGCTTTCCTATATCGCAGGTATGGATGCGTTTGCACTCGGTCTGATCAAGGCATACGAGATCATTGAGGACGGCAGAATCGACGAGTTTGTAGCACAGCGTTACGCTTCCTACAACGAGGGCATCGGTAAGGATATCCGCGAGGGCAAGGTCACGCTGGAATCTCTTGCCGCTTACGCGCAGAATCTGGAGAACGTGATCCCCGGCAGCGGCAGACAGGAATACCTCGAATCCGTACTCAACGACATTCTCTTCTCGGGAGTCTGATATGAGCTATTACATTGGCATTGACCTCGGCACGTCTGCCTGCAAGGGCATTTTGACCGACCGCACCGGCACGGTGCTTGCCGAGCACAGCGTCAGCTACCCCGTCTCCACCCCGCACGCAAATTGGAGCGAGCAAGAGCCCGCCGATTGGTATCGCGCTGCCAAAGAGATCCTTTCCGTCCTGTCCAAGGGCAAGGAGGAAGAGATCCGAGGCGTGGGCATCGCAGGACAAATGCATGGGCTTGTCATGCTGGATGATCAGGACGAGGTCATTCGCCCCGCTATCCTTTGGAACGACGGCCGCAGCGCCACCGAAACCGCTTATCTCAACAGCCTTGGCACCCTCCCCGCTCTGACAGGCAATATCGCATTCCCCGGTTTCACCGCTCCCAAAATTCTGTGGGTCAAGCATCACGAGCCGGAAAATTTTGCAAAAGCAAAAAAGATCTGCCTGCCCAAGGATTATCTGGCATACAAGCTGACAGGCGTTTTTTCCACCGAATACTCCGACGCAGCGGGCATGCTGCTTTTGGACGTGCAGCATAAATGCTGGTCGCAAGAAATGTGCGAGATTTGCGGCATTACCCGTGACGTGCTCCCTGTGCTGTATGAAAGCTATCAGCCCACGGGCAAGCTCTTGGCAGAGCTCGGGCTGCCCAATGCAGTCCTTTGCGCGGGCGCAGGCGACAACGCAGGTGCTGCAGTAGGAACAAACACGCTCCGCGAGGGGGATTGCAGTATCTCTCTGGGAACCAGCGGCACGGTTTTCCTGCCTTGTGACGAATTTAATACCACATGCGGTACTGCGCTGCACAACTTTGTGCACGCAAACGGCAAATATCACCTCATGGGCTGCATCTTGTCTGCGGCTTCCTGTAACAACTGGTGGACACGCGACATTCTGGACGCCGCATACGGCGATCCGGAAGTCCCCCACTACGGACAGACGGGCGTGTACTTCCTGCCC
>JAGBXH010000286.1 GCA_017629395.1 Clostridia bacterium
GGGGAGGGGCTTGCTCCTCCTCATTGCAGGTTATTGTATCTATAAATTTACCGCTAATTTACCAGCCCCATGGTGAAATCCTTTTTTGATATCAATTATCCTGACTGTCCAGCACGCAATCGATGATGATGGCGACGGCGAGGACGGCTGCGGGGTCATACAGGCGGTCGTCTATGTCAATCTCGTAGGTGTCACCCCACGTAAACCATTGCTTTTGCACCGAGGCGACAAGGCGTCCTCCGTCGGTGATCTCATAATCGTGATCAAAGAAATCGCCCTGCACCTCCCAGCCGGGGCCCTCGACCGTATAGTAGGGAGAGAACATGGAAAGCTCCTTGACCACCGTGGCTTGTATTTCGCCATTCTGCACGACGTGATAGCGCGGGCGGAAGCAAAACAGCTCCTGCTCAATGCGGTAAACTTCGTTGCCGTTCCGGTCAAGAATGGCAAGCTGCTTGCCAAATGAGAAAAGCTCTCCCTCCACGGTGAAAAGCTCGTTTTCGTATGCATCGTAGACCGAAAAGCGGTCGTTCCAGGAAAAAATCTGTTGTTTGATATAAAGCTTCATTGCAGCTCCTTTCTGATCCTTTCCGCGTATCTGACGGTTTCCATGGCGTCGCTGCCGAAGTGGTCTGCTCCGATGCGCGCGGCATAGTCCGCGGTCAGCACCGCACCGCCGACAACGATACGGCAAGCGGGGGCTTGCTCGCGGAGCAGGGCAATGGTGCGCTCCATGGCGGGCACGGTGGTGGTCATCAGGGCACTCAGACCGCAAAGCGGTGCGTTGTGCGCCTGCACGGCGGCAAGGATATCCTCGGCAGGCACGTTACGCCCAAGGTCAATGACCTTGAAGTTGTAGTTTTCCAACAGCAGCTTTACGATGTTCTTGCCGATATCGTGTATGTCACCCTCCACGGTTGCCAGCACAAAGGGCATCTGCGCCTTGTCCGCGCTCTGCGCACCCGACTGCGCCTTAATGCGCTCGAATGCAGCTTTTGCGGCTTCTGCGGCAAGCAGCAGCTGGGGCAGGTACAATGTTTTTTGCTCAAATTTCGCGCCTACGAGATCAAGCGCGGGAATGACGTGAGTATTGATGATATCCAAGGGCGCAGTCGTTGCCAGCAGTGCGTCGGTCTCCTTGGCGGCTGCGTCGCAAAGCCCCTTGAGAATGGCGTGCTGCAGGGGCGGCAGAGCGTCCTTATTCGCTGCACTTGTAGCCGCGGCAGCCGCGCCTACGGGGGTCACGCGCGAAATATACTTTACGCAGCCTGCGTCAAGTCCGCGCAACGCGCAGAAGGAAAGGTACGCGTTTTGCATAGCCGCAGAACCGGGGTTCATAATGGCGGCGGAAAGTCCGTTTTCCAAGGCAAGCGTAAAGAAATGGCTGTTCAGCACCTCTCGCTCGGGCAGCCCGAACGAGATGTTGGAAACACCCAGCACGGTATGGCAGCCCAAATGCTCGCGGATATATCTGAGCGCAGACAGCGTATGCGTTGCCGCCTTGGGATCGGTGCTGACCGTCATGGTCAGGGTGTCAAATACGATATCTTTTTTGTCAATGCCGTATTTTGCCGCCTCTTGCAAAATGCGCTCGGCGATTTCGATGCGCCCTTCTGCCGAGTCGGGAATACCGCGCTCGTCCAGCGTCAGCGCAACCACTACGCCGCCGTATTTTTTGACC
>JAGBXH010000287.1 GCA_017629395.1 Clostridia bacterium
CTTTCAAAAATCCGCAATTTGTTGCAGATTTTTGAAAGTTCGACTCAAAAACAACCACACGGGTTGTTTTTTCGCTCAGGATGACACGAGGGGGCTTGCGCTGTTCCCGTTAATTTGCCATCCCCATAGGGCAAGGTTTCTTTTTCGCATATGCCTATCCACTTTTGCATGAATTCACCAAGGCTTGCATATATTACCACCAAGGTTGTCCACGATTAGGTCTTTACAACAGGACTTTCCTGTGATATAATAGTCGTGGAAACAAAAACCCCTATGATTTGACAAAAAAGGATGGAACTCTATGATAACAAGCAAAATTTTAACGGGGATCGCGGCACTTGCCATTGCTGCCGCCACGCTTTCGGTTGCGGCAAGCGCGGTGGAGCCGTCATACAAGGTATCGGATGATTACAAGGACACCTTGTATTACAGCAATTTGCAAACGATTGAGCTGACGGGAGACGGCGCGACCGACGTCATCGCGGTGGCGCTTTCGCAGCTTGGCTATCACGAAGGCAACAGCAATGCGGATCTGGACGGTCTGAACACAAGCGGCTCCAAAAACTTTACCGAATACAACGTGCTGTTTGGCAAGCTGGATAACGGGGAAGGCAACGGCACAAGCTACGGTTATGCGTGGTGCGCCGCGTTTGTCAACTGGTGCTTGCGTCAGGCGCGCGTGGAAAAGGATCTGACGGGCGGCATGTACGTGTCGTGCAACTCCTGGCGCAATTGGTTTATCCGTGAGGGCGCATCGCAGGGCGCGGAATATCACGACGGTGGGGAGGATTACATACCTCGCAAGGGCGACCTCATCTTTTTCCTGAGCCTGACGGCAACGCATTCGCGCGCAACCGACCATATCGGCATCGTGCTCAAGTGCGAGAATGGCAAGGTGTACACCATTGAGGGCAACAGCGGCAACTGCGTGGGCTTGCACGAGTACGATCTCAACGACCCCTATATCGTAGGCTACGGCACGGTTGCGTACCAAAAGGCGGACGTGCCCGCGGTGGACTACTATGCAAACGAAAATCATATGCCCGGCTTCTTTATTGCAGGCAAGGGCGTTACAACGGCGTATGCCGCTCCCGGCAGCACGGCGGATAAGGTTGGCAAGGTGACGGGCGGCGCGGTGTATCGCGTCACGGCGGTGCAGGGCAATTACGGTTTTGTTACGCTGGAGGACGGCTCGTCCGGCTGGGTATCGCTCAAACGCTTCACCCCCATCACCACCGACGCGTCCTATACCGTGGAATTGGCAGCAGGTGAGCAGAGCGTTCAGGCGGTGATCGCGGCAGGCTCCTCTTGGACCATCCCCGAGCTGACGTTGACAAGCGAGACGGGCGATCTGATGGGCTGGAGTGCCGGTGAGGGAACCGAGCTGTACACGGCAGGACAGGTCATCACCCCCGCAGCAGACCTGCATCTGGAGCCGGTATATCCGCAGCCCACAGAGCCTGAAACAACAACCGAGCCCGAGACCGAAACCGAACCGCAAACCGAGGCAGAAAGCACGACCCAGGCAAAGACCGAGTCCGAGCAGACCACCGAGTCCGCAGCCGAATCGAACGGCTGCAACGGTAGCATCGGCGCTGCCCTCGTGGGACTTCTGCTGACAGTATGCGCCGCGTTCGCGTGCAAGAAAAAGTAAACGATTTCAATCAAAATAAACCGTTTTAAATCAAAAAAACACATAAAACCAAAAGAAACCGCTTCTGTGTGAAGCGGTTTCTTGCTGGATATCGAATTATTTCGAGAAGTTCAGGGTGTTGAATACCTTGCCCTGCTCGGTAATCACAGCCAGCACGCAGCCGGTGTAGTAGGTCTTGTCGTTCCAGTTGCAGGCAGCAACCTCAACCGTTACCTCCTGACCTGCATAAGCCTTGAGCCAGTTGTACTGGTTTGCGCTGGAGCAGTACAGGCGCAGCTTGGTGCCGTTTGCATCCGTCAGATAAATGTTGGTGTAGTAAGGGGATTCCTCTACAAATACGGTCGCAGTCGTGGTAAATACGGTGGTGGTGTAGTCTACCGTAGGATCCAGATCGTAAATCTCCTTCAGCGTCTTGTCGGTGACAAAGGTAGCAGTGGAGTATTCGTGGTTGCCGTAGTAGTTTGCCACAACCGTGGAGTTGAACAGGTTGGACTGACCAAAGTAGTTGGTGCCGCCCTTGGTCTTAACGTCCTTGGTACCGGAAATGATTACCTCGTTACCGATCTGCAGCGTCTGCATAATCTCAACGGTGGTCTGTACTGCAATCACGCCGGTCTCGTCGATCAGATAGAAGCCGGTCTTGTTAACCAGAGAAGGACCAACAATGCCCTTAACGGTCACAACCTCGCCGGTTGCCGCGTTGATAGCGGACAGTACGTTGCCTGCCTCAACCTGTACGGGC
>JAGBXH010000288.1 GCA_017629395.1 Clostridia bacterium
CCTGCACGGTGGTGTGTGTCAAGGGAAGCACCGCGCCGTCTATGTCGGAGATCTTTTCCAGATACGGTGTGCTGAGGGCATACAGCAATCGGATCAGCGTAGCAAAGAAATTGGCAAGCGGAGGGATAGGGCAGAGGAGCAGCGTGATCGCACCAAGCACCAAAAGCGCGGCAACAACGGGTGAGAGCAGCAGCGTGGTGATCGGGGAAAAGAACGACATATTCCCGACGATAAAGCAAGAGGGGACGAACACCGCATAGCAGGCAATGACGCCGATCAGCAGCGTTTCCAAAACGGCACACGCCACGCCGAACATGCGCTTCTTTGCCTTGTGATGGGGCGGCTTGGCAATCGCCTCGGTGCGCGCCTGCAGATATTCGTGCATGGGCGGGACGAATACCACGATGCCGAACGTGGCAAGAAAGGACAAAATAAAGCCGCCGTCGCAAACCGAATAGGGGTCAAGCAGCAAAATGCCCGTGCCGACAAGCCCCAGCGTAGTCAGCGTATCGTTATCTGCTGCAAGCAGATAGGAAAGCTGCAGCAGACAAACCATGATCACCGCACGCGTGGCGGAAACCGACATGCCGGTCAGCAGCAGATATGCAACCGCAGCACAAGCCAGCAGCACGGCACTTGCCTTGCGGTGCACGCGCAGCTTTGTCAGCAAGAGCCCAACGGCTCCCATAAGAATCGACACGTGCATGCCCGACAGCGCAAGCATATGGGAAGCACCTGCGCGTTCAAAATCGCGCGAGAGCGTGCCGCCAAGATACGAGCGGTTGCCAAGCAGCAAAGCGCATACAAGCCCGCCGCTCTCCTTGCCGCATACGTCGATCAGGGCGCGGCAGAGCGCGTCGTTGAGTCGGTGCAGAGAAACGCGGGGCAGGGCAATGACGGGAGCAGCGTCGGGAACGTCGCAGACTTGTACGATCTTATCCTCGTCCTCGCAGGTAAGCTGCATACGCAAGCCGTCTGCCAGAGCATAGGTTTCGCTGAAGTAAGGGGAGGCAGATGCCTTGAGCGTTTGGGGCTTGACCGAGGCTTCAAAGCTGTCACCCACCTGCAAATATGACGCAAATTCACAAACGAGCGATGCGTCAAAATACTGCGCTTTGCCGTCCACCTCGCAAACAAGCACGCGATAGACCGTCATGGATTCGGACGGGGTGCGCTCGGTCACGGTCGCGCGGACGGTGCAAAAGTCCCTTTTTGCAATGCGTTCGTATTTTTGCATGGATGCATCGAAAGCCACGTACGATCCTGCGAATGCCAGCAGCACGCAAAGCAAGAGCGCAGCACCCTCTAGCATGATCTTGCGCGGCAGCCTTTTGATCAGCATACAAGCACAGCACCCAAGCAGGGCGATGCCCGAAATGCACAATACTGCAATTTTTATCTTGGGAATGGTAAAATACGCGCAAAAGGTGCATATAATATAGAGCAAGCAGGAAGAGAATAACGGTCTGTTTTTTAAGATATTCATAATAATTCTCTCCCTTTCTGTGAACTTTTACCCTAATTTTACCGCAATTTGTAAATAAAGTCAATGCAAAAGCATGAATTTTGAAAATCAACTTGACAAAATTGAAAAAATCATATATAATACCCGTGTGCTATGCATACAAAGCAAAATATTCGGAGGAATATACTATGTTCGAGAAATTGAAGAATCTGTTCGTGGAAGAGCTTCAGATCGATGAAGCAGACATCACCATGGACGCTGAGCTGATCAAGGACCTGGGCATCAACTCCATTGAGCTTGCCGACCTGGTAATGCTGTGCGAGGAGAAGTTTGACATTGAGATCGACGACGAGGACATTCATAAGTTTGTTACCGTTGGCGACGTTGTAAACTACCTGGAGAACGTCTGATCACAAAACTCATATAAAAGCCCGCTGTCGGTCGTGACCGACAGCGGGCTTTTGTCATTGTACGGTACTCGAACCGAATTGCCAAAGAGCGATTTATGAATCGCCCGCGGTCTTGCATGAAACCTTCTTGCCAAGCATACATAATAACAAGATGTTTGTCCGTGGAGGTGCGTATGAAAAAAAGAGTCGTTTTGTTGCCGCTTGCATTTTTGCTGTGCTCGGTGCTGCTGTGTGCCCTTTCCGTGGGGGCGTTTTTGCTTGCAGGTGGGAGCTGTATTCCTTTGCCTCAACCGCCCGTGGAGCAGGATACGCAGCCCGAGCAGCCCAAGGTGCCACCTCGCGTTGTGATCATTGACGCAGGGCACGGAGGAGAGGACGGTGGGGCTGTGGGCGTGACGGGGCTTGTGGAAAAGGATCTCAACCTGGATCTTGCCAAGCGTCTTTGTGCGTTATTGGAAGCAGAAGGCGTGCGCGTGATCATGACGCGTACCGAGGACGTTTTGCTGTACGACCGCGGTGCAGACTATCAGGGACGCAAAAAGGTGTTGGATCTTGCCGCGCGTCAGGCGATCGGGGATGCCAATCCGGGCGCGATCTTCGTCAGCCTGCACGCCAACACCTTTCCCGAGGAGATCTATCACGGCTTGCAGGTGTGGTACAGCCCCAACAGCGAGAAAAGTGCCGCACTTGCCGAGTCGGTGCGCGCCAAGGTGGTGGGCACGCTGCAGCCCGACAATCACAGACAAAGCAAGCCCGGGGGCAGCAATATCTTCCTTTTACATAAACTGCAAATTCCCGCGGTGCTGATCGAGTGCGGCTTTTTGTCAAACCCTGCCGAGTGCCGTGACCTGGCAGATCCCGCTTACCGTGATCGTCTTGCCCATGCACTCTGCAAGGGGATCTGCGCATATTATGAGAATGACGCACAGTAAGGAGGGAAGCATGAGAGAGATTTGTATTGTCGGAAGAGATGCCCGCGCGGATTATGCCGTGCAAGCCTTGCAGGATGCGGGGTATCGGGCTATGCGCATTCCGCTTTCCGAGGCAGAGGCATACGCTGCGAAGGGATGTATGATCGTTGGCGGCGACTTGCATGAGGCACTTGGCGGATTGGATTACCTGAAGAACGAGGCGTTTTTATACGATAACGCCCGTATCACAGCGGAGGGTGCTGTCGTGCTGCTTGGAAAGAGCACGTGCGATACGGTATTTGGCAGGGACGTTGCCGTGATCGGCATGGGCAGAATTGCCGAATGCCTTTGCCCCTTGCTGCGTGCCTTCGGTGCGCGTGTGACCGTTTACGCAAGGAGAGACGAGGCACTCGCACGTGCACGCGCCATGGGTGTGGGTACCGTGTGCTTTTCGGGGGCGTTGCCCGAGGAGGCAGCAGCGCATGAGATCGTTTGCAACACCGTGCCGCACGTGCTCTATGGCCGTGCTTTGCTGGAACGCGCTTCGTGCGATACCGTTCTTTTGGAGCTGGCAAGCGCACCGGGCGGCTTTGATATGGATGCCGTCAGCGCGTTGGAGCTGACTTACGTAAACGGGCAGGGCTTGCCCGGTAAATACGCACCGCGCGCAGCGGGGAAGCTGATTGCGGACTTCGTCATAGATGCTTTAAGGAGGGAAGAGCATGAGTGAGATCAAGTCTACCGTTGGATTTGCCATGTGCGGGTCTTATTGCACGCACGCGCAGGCAATGGAGCAGCTGGATGTGCTTTTGGCGCGGGGATACGACGTCGTGCCCATCGTCAGCGAGCGCGTGTGGGAGACCGATACCCGATTTGGCAAGGCGCAGGCGCTGCAGCAGAGTCTTTATGCCAAGTGCGGCAACGAGGTCATACACACCATCAGAGATGCCGAGCCGTTGGGGCCTGCGCGTCCCTTGTCCGCACTGATCATTTGTCCCTGCACGGGCAATACGCTTGCAAAGCTTGCGGCGGGGGTAACGGATTCCGCTGTCTGCATGGCGGCAAAGGCGCACCTGCGCAGCGATCGCCCACTCTTGATCGCACTTGCATCCAATGACGCCATGTCGGCAAATCTGCAAAATATAGCAACTCTGCTCAATCGCAAAAACGTCTTTTTCGTGCCTGTGCGGCAGGATGATCCCACCAGTAAGCCGCACTCCCTGGTTGCGGATTTTGCCCAAGTGCCCACAGCGCTGGAGCAAGCCCTGGCGGGCAGGCAAATGCGTAAGCTGTTTTTGTAAACGAGCGTTTTTGCCGTGAAAGAGCGTCCGTGTGATCAACCTCATCCACCGCAATCGCGGCGAACACTCTCGGCTCGATCGCCTCGGTTTTCCCCGCTGCGGTCCCCCTTCCCCGCTGGGGAAGGCTCTCTTTGCACATCCGTCTTGATCGATTATCCGTTTGGGGGTGCCTTTGATGAGCCTTCCCCGCTGGGGAAGGGGGACCGCAGCGAAAGACAATCGCGAATACTTGGAGCGATTTTCTGACGCGGTTGCGGTGGATGAGGTTCCCATGCAGACGCTCCTTCACCAAAGCGGATATGCGTAGCCCCCATGGCTGTCACTTGTTATGACAATATTTACAAATTGGTCTTTCTTTGGGCATAAAATTGGAGTATGATATTGTAAAGTATGTAAAAGGGGGAGTGTGCCTTGTTCGGATATATTCGTATATTGCAGCCCGAGCTCAAGATCAAGGAATACGGGTATTACCGCGGCATTTATTGCGGACTTTGCCGACACATGGGAAAATGCACGGGGCAATGCTCACGCATGACGCTGCGTTACGATGCGGCGGCGATGGTTTGCCTGCGCATGGCGGCACGCGGCACGCATCCGACCTTTACGGAAAAACGCTGCTTTTTGCACCCGCTGACCAAAGCACCCGTGCTTTCTCCCTGCGAGGAGACCGAAACGATCGCCTGCATCATGGCAGCCCTTGCTTACCACAAATGCCGTGACGATATTGCCGATGAGCGTGGCTTCAAAAGGCTGGGGGCATGCTTGGCGCTGCCGTATTTTGCCTATCTCTGTCATCGCGCCAAGAAAAGAAAGCCTGCAATCGATGCAATCGCCGCACGCGGCATGCAAGCGTTTGCAAAGGCAGAGAAGGAGGCAAACGGCTCAGCGGACATTCCCGCAAACGCTTTTGGAGAGCTGATGGGAGAGCTGCTTGCATACGATACCGAGGGCAGCACACACGCCGTGCTGCACGAGCTCGGCAGAGCGCTTGGCAGGTGGGTCTATCTGATAGACGCCGCCGAGGACTATGCTGCCGACGTGAAACGGGGACGCTTCAACGCGCTTTATGCGCTGTACGGTGAGCGTTGCTTGACCAAGGCACAGCGCGATACGTTGGACACCGCTCTGACGCTGGAGCTGGCGGATGCAGTGGCAGCCGTTGATCTGATTGATTTTGACGGGCGTGACGAATTGCGCGCTGTGATTTATAACATACTGTGCCTTGGCATGCCTGAACAGGCTGATAAGGTGCTGCATTCCGAAAAAGACTGTAAAAAATGCAAAGGAGAGCGCGGAGCATGAGTGATCCGTATAAGATCCTCGGCGTCAGTCCGGACGCCGACGAGGACGAGATAAAAAAAGCATACCGCGCGCTGGCGCGCAAGTATCACCCCGACAGATATGCGGGAAAGCCCGAGCTTCAGGCAAGCGCGGAGCAGAAAATGAAGGAGATCAATGCCGCTTACGAGGAGGTACAAGCCATTCGCAGCGGCAAGGCGCAAAGCGGCTTTGGCGGCTTTGGATATTCGCAGGGCGGATTCCACGCAAACACGAGCACCACAGGTGACGCGCTGTACACCGATATCCGCCATCTGATCAATAACGGCGCATTTGAGCGTGCGTACACCCTGCTGATGGGCGTGCCCGAGCAAAAGCGGGGCGGGGAATGGCATTTCCTTACGGGCTGCGTGTACGTGCGTATGGGCAGACGTGCGGACGCTATGCGCGAATTTGATATTGCTTGCGGCATGGAGCCGCACAACGCAGAATACCGCACTGCAAGGGCGCGCTTTGATGCGCAGGCGAACACCTTTCGCACGCAGCACACCTCAAGTGGCAGCGGGTGCTCCTGCTGCTCCTTGTGCGCGACCTGTATGTGCGCCAACTTGTGCTGCAGTTGCCTCAGGGGGCTTGGATAACATGAAAAGGACTTCAACCAAAAAAGCGTCGGCAGTACAAAAAACGCGCAGGCTGACCGTCAGCGCGCTGCTTTGTGCGCTGGGGGCGGGCATGCTTTGCATGGGCAGGCTGTTTGACGGCAGCCTGGATCTTTCCATGGCAGCCCTTGCCTCGCTGATCACGGTGTGGGCTGCAGAGGAGCTGGACGGCTCGTATCCTTGGTTGATCTGGCTTGTGACCTCGCTGCTCTCCCTGCTGCTTATGCCGTTTAATACGGCTGCATGGGAATACCTGCTGTTTGCGGGCTTGTACCCCATGCTGCGCGTGCTGCTTGAGAAAATACCGCGTGTACCGCGCTTTTTTGTCAAGCTTACGCTGTTTAACGGCGTGATTGCGCTGGGCGTGCTGGTTTTGTGGAAGCTGCTGTTCCCGTGGGCGCAAAGCTATCCCGCAGCCCTTGGTGCGTTTCTTGGCGGGCAGGGCGCACACCCGGGGTATTCGCTTGCGGTGTTCATCACGGCAAACGGTGCGTTCGTGCTGTACGATTTCGTGATCGGCAGAAGCATTACAGCCTATCGCGTCAACTTCCGCAATCGCTTTAAGTTTTTGCAAATGAAATAATATGATTTGTAGGGGAGGATATCATCCTCCCGCCGGTAATGGGCTAGGGGTAACGACACCCGAACGGACAGCCCATGCGTTCACAGTCGGGAGGAAAATATCCTCCCCTACATAATTTTGGTTTTCAAAGCAAATTTTTCTTGCATTCCTATGTTATATATGGTATACTGGAGTCACTATAATATCGAAAGAAGGCGATTGTTTTGAAGCAAAGCAAATTCACGAACCTGATCAAGCAGTACGCGCATCGGTATTTTATCAAAGCCATGGGTGCTATGGCACTCGGACTTTTCGCGTCACTCTTGATCGGCACCATTTTTGACACGGTTGCAACCTACGCCAACCTGCCGTTTTTGGCAACGGTTGCGTCGTATGCCAAGGCTGCTACCGGCATGGCGATCGGTGTTGCCATTGCGCACGCGCTGGGTGCGCATCCGCTTGTCATGTTCTCGGCTGCCGCCGTGGGGGCTATGGCAAATGCCATGGGAGCGGTCATACTGGACGGCGCGATCCTTACCTGGGCGGCAACGGCAAAAGGGGAGCAGGGTGTATTCTACTCCGCAGGGCCTGCGGGCGCATTCTTTGCCGTTATCATCGCGTGCGAGATCGGCATGCTGGTGTCTAAAAAAACCAAGGTGGACGTGCTGGTCACCCCCGTGGTCACCATCCTCTGCGGCTTCGGTGCATCCTGGCTGCTGTGTCCGCTGGTTTCCTACGTCATGTACTATCTGGGTGTCTTCATCGCCACGGCAACCACGCTGCAGCCCTTGCTGATGGGTATTGTGATCTCCGTGGTGGTCGGCGTGATCCTGACCCTGCCCATTTCTTCGGCTGCCATTTGTGCCATGATCTTCTCGCAAGCGGCAATCGATGCTGCCGCGCAAGCAGGCACGGATGAAGGACTTTTGCTTGCAGGCGGTGCGGCTGCGGTCGGCTGCTGCGCACAGATGGTTGGCTTTGCGGTTGCAAGCTTCCGTGAGAACAAGTGGGGCGGCATCGTTTCGCAGGGACTTGGCACCTCCATGCTGCAAATGGGCAACATCGTGCGCCGTCCGCAGATCTGGATTCCGCCTACCTTGGCTGCTGCCATTATCGGTCCTGTCTCTACTATGGTATTCAAGCTCAAATGCGCAGGCGTTGCCGCCGGCATGGGCACTTGCGGCATGGTCGGGCCGATCGGTGTCATCAATGCAACCGAAAAAGGACCTATGCTGTGGATCGGTCTTGCACTTTGCTGCATCGTGCTGCCTGCCGTGCTTTCGCTGCTTTTCTCGGAAATTATGCGCAAGCTGGGCTGGATCAAAGCAGGGGATATGCTGTTGGAGAGCTGAATATATACGCAGCATGAATAAACTGTAAATCCATATTCATAATTGATGAAAAGTATTGACAATCACGTGACCGCGTGTTATCATATGCTCACAGGCGAACAAAATCAACTAAACAAAGGAGGAAATCAACATGCCTGATCCCACCACCATTATCATTGCCGCCGTAGTTGCGGTCGTTGCGCTGATCTTTTTGTTCTTTGCTGCAGCGTACGTGAAAGCACCCCCGAACAAAGCCTACATCATCTCGGGCTTCCGCTCCAAGAAGAGAGTGCTCATCGGTAAAGCAGGCTTCCGTCTGCCGTTCTTTGAAAGACTTGACAAGCTTTCTCTGGACGTTATGCAGGTAGACGTAAAGACCAGCGAGGCAGTCCCCACCAACGAGTTCATCAACGTCAGCGTTGATGGCGTTGCGAACATCAAGATCTCGTCCGACCCCGAGCTGATCAACAAGGCAGCAGAGGCTCTGCTCTCCATGGATCAGCGTCAGCTCATCTTCCTTTGCACCCAGGTGCTGGAAGGTAACATGCGTGAGATCGTCGGTTCCGTGGGTCTGAAGGAAATGGTCCAGGAGCGCCAGATCGTTGCAGAGAAGATCAAGGAAAACGCAGTACCCGATATGCGCAAGCTGGGTATTGAGATCGTCAACTTCAACATCCAGAATTTCAAGGACGGTGCAGGCACCATTGAAAACATGGGTATTGACAACGTTGAGCAGATCCGTAAGGCTGCACAGATCGCAAAGGCTGAGGCTGCAAGAGATATCAGCATTGCAGAGGCAAATGCAAGAGAGGTTGCAAACAAGGTCACCGTTGACACCAATCTGCGCATTTCCGAGCAGAACAACGCGCTCTCTATCCGTCAGTCCGAGCTGAAGAAGGACGCCGACATCAAGAAGGCAGAGGCAGACGCTGCATACGAAATTCAGAAGGAGCAGCAGAGAAAGACCATTGAGGTCACCGCTGCTGACGCAGACATTGCAAGAAGAGAAAAGGATGCCGAGCTTGCTGAAAAGGAAATCGCACTGCAGGAAAGAAGACTGGATGCAGAGATCCGCAAGAAGGCAGACGCGCTCAAGTACGAGGCTGAAAAGAAGGCTGAGGCTGACCTGATCAAGCGTCAGAAGGATGCAGAGGCTCGCAGATTCGAGGAAGAGCAGGCAGCACTTGCTAAGATGAAGATGGCAGAGGCTGAGAAGTTTGAGCTGGAGCAGCAGGCAATTGCACAAAAGGCAATGGCAGATGCGCAGGCTTATACCAAGCTCAAGGAAGCAGAAGGTATCCGCGCCGTTGGTCTTGCAGAGGCAGAGGCTATCGAAAAGAAGGCAGAAGCACAGAAGAAGATGGGCGAGGCTTCGGTACTGGATATGTACCTGACCGCACTGCCCGAGGTTGTCAAGAACGCAGCCGCTCCCTTGGCACAGACCGACAAGATCGTAATGTACGGCGAAGGCAACTCCGCAAAGCTTGTTAAGGACGTGATGACCAGCGCAAGCCAGATTACCGAGAGCCTTGAAGAATCCGTAGGCATTGACCTTAAGAGCATGCTCGCAGGCTTTGTCGGCGGTAAGGCTGCCGCAAATGACAACGACTAATTCGTATGTCAAAACCAAAGCTCCGCTTGCCACGTGATCTGCGCGGTCACGTGCGCAAAGCGGTATTCAAGAAGGTCGCTCCGTGTGTGCTGTTACTGATTGTGTTCGGCGCGGTGCTGTACCTGTTCGGGGAACGCATCTTCGAGCTGGTACCGCCCGCCGTGCGCATCGGTGCGTACGTGCTTGCCATGCTGCTGCCGTTTGTCATTACCCGCGTGCCGCTCTGTTTGTTTGACCGTACCTTCGTAGGAAAGGTCAAGCACGTGCACGTTCAAAATGAATACGTAGCAGTAAAAGGACTGGCGGGATCAAACCTCCATATTTCAAGAACGCTTGCAACCTTTGTTTATCTGTCCTTGGATTTGCCGGATGGCAAGGAAAAGCGCATCAAAACAGTGCAGAGCGGCTTTATTGAGGAATTCAAGCCCGGTGACACCGTCTTTCACCTGTATGGCACTCATCATACCATCGTGCTGCCCGAGATGGCAGGCGACCACGTGGAATGCCCGGTCTGCGGCGACGATAACCGCGCCACGCTGACCGAGTGCCATTCGTGCGGACATACGCTGATCAAGAGCGTCAAGGACGTAATACAATAAGAATGAAAACCACTGTCTGTTCGCAGGCGGTGGTTTTTGCGTGTGATGATAGTTTATATATGTATGCGCGGGCGACTGAACGAATCGCCCGCCATCCCTAATCACAACACCGTAGGGGCGACTGAACGAATCGCCCGCGCATCCACGGAATTGCTTCGGCATGAATGTAGGGGAGGATATTATCCTCCCGCCAGCGTTGGTTTGTGGTATCGACACCCAAGCGGGCGATCACTGATCGCCCCTACGATGATTCACGGGTGCATATTTCTCGCCAAATTTTACATACTATTCAAAGCGCAGGGGAGCAAGCATGATTTCGGTACAAAATTAGCACTCGTCCGCAAAATTAGCACAGTTCATAAAATATTAACAAACAAAACCGACAAAGGGGCTTGACAAATGCCTCGAAAAGTGCTAAATTTATGTCAGCGGTTAGCACTTGCACAAAAAGAGTGCTAAAAATCGTCAAAAGATACCCAAAAGAGAGGAGATCCGGCATGGCAAGCAAGCACGAGGGACTGAGCGAACGCAAAAAGTTAATATTGAAGGCCATCGTTGAGGCACATATTGCCGAGGGTGAGCCGGTCGGCTCCAAGTCGCTCATGGCAAATCAGCAGATCGTTTGCTCGTCTGCTACCATTCGTAACGAAATGGCGGAGCTTGAGGAGATGGGATATCTGGTACAGCCTCACACCTCGGCAGGCAGAGTGCCAAGCGAGCTGGGTTACCGCTTTTACGTGGACTCGCTGATCGAGCACTACGCCATGACCGCGCACGACATCAAGGAGATCGGCGGTCTACTCAAATCCAAGATGCACGAGCTGGACGAGGTGCTTTTGGCTGCCTCGCGCGTGGCGTCCAATCTGACTAACTACACGGGCATTGCCATCAAGCCCCGTGCCTCTGCAGCACGCATCAACCGCTTTGAGATCATCTATATCAGACCCACCGAGTTTATCGTGGTCATGGTTGCCGCATCAAGCGACGTCAAGACCAAGAGCGTGCATACCGAGCAGGACATCACCGCAGACGTGAGTGCGCACCTTTCAAGCGTGCTCAACGCCAATATCGCAGGACTTACCTCGCATCAGATCAATCTGCCCATCATCATGAACATGGAAAGTGAGATGGGTCAGCATGCAAGCCTTGTTTCTCCCGTGATCAAGGCGGTGTACGAAACGCTCAACGAGCTGGACGACGGTGAGGTACGCTGGAGCGGTATCGATCAGCTTTTGCAGTATCCCGAGTTTGAGGACCGCGACACGCTCAAGCACGTGCTCGGCGCGCTGGAGGGACAGGACGAGATCCTGGATCTGGTTTCGTCGGGGGATCGCGAGGACGTCAACGTAGTATTCGGTGCAGGCGGCATGACGGGACCCATGAACAATTCCGCCATGGTATATAAGCACATTGTAAAGGACGGCAAGACGGTGGGTGCGATCGGCATCATCGGTCCGCGCCGTATGGATTACGCCAAGGTATTGGCGACACTCGAAAGCCTGACCGGCAATATCGCGGATATGCTGGGAGAGGACACCAAACTTTTGAACGGAGGAACACCCAATGGAACAGACACAAAGACCGGCGGATGAAGCGGTAGAGGCACAAGAGCCTGTGACCGAAGCAGCCGAGGTGCAGAGCGAGCCTGAGGAAAAGTCGGGGCGCGCAGATAAAAAGAAGCTCAAAAAGGCAGAGGCACAGATTGCCGAGCTGGAAAAGCAGCTGGAAGAAAGCAAGGCAGAGCTGGCAGCCGAAAAGGATAAGTACATGCGCATGATCGCAGAGTACGATAACTACCGTCGCCGCACCGCAAAGGAAAAGGACGGTATTTACGCAGACGCTTACGCGGATGCACTCAAGGGTATTCTCCCGATTCTTGATAATCTCGAGCGCGCCGTAGGTGTGGGCGAGGCAGAGGCTCTGCAAAAGGGACTTGCCATGACGCTCAAGGGCGCAGAGGATGCGCTTGCCAAAATGGGCGTAACCGCTTTTGGTGAGAAGGGCGAAACCTTTGACCCCGAAAAGCATAATGCAGTGATGCATATCGAAGACGAGCAGTACTCCGAGGGCGAGATCACCGAGGTTTACCAGAAGGGCTATGCAAAGGGTGACAAAATCTTGCGCTTTGCCATGGTCATCGTCGCAAACTAATACACTCATTCAGAAATCTAATTAAACCATATATAGGAGGAAAAATTATTATGGGAAAGATCATCGGTATAGATTTAGGTACAACAAACTCTTGCGTAGCAGTATTCGAGGGCTCTGAGCCCATCGTTATTCCCAATCCCGATGGAAGCAGAACTACC
>JAGBXH010000038.1 GCA_017629395.1 Clostridia bacterium
CTGTACTTTTGACACTTTTGCTGGCAGCTTCGATATTCGCAGGCTGTGTTGCCCCGAATCCCGATCCCGAGCAAAAGCCGACACTTGAAAACGTAAACGTCATGGTGCTCAACGGCACGACGGGCTTTGGCATGGCTAAGCTGATCTCTGACAGTAAGAACGGTAACGCTGCTCTTCCCTACACTGTTTCTGTTGAAACCGACGCCTCCAATATTACTGCCTCCCTGATAAGCGGCGCATGCGATATTGCAGCACTGCCTACCAATGCTGCTGCCAACGTTGCCCTTAAAACGAACGGTGGCGTAATAGTGGTTGCGGTCAATACGCTTGGAGTGCTGTACGTCATGAACAATACGGAAAAGGTGACCGTCTCCTCGTTTGAGGATCTGCGCGGCAAAACCGTTTACTGCCCTGCTCAAAACCCGACGTTCTTATTCAAAGCGGTATGTGAAGCCAATGGCTTGAAGGTTGGAGAGGATGTCATCATTGACAACACCTACGCGCAGCCCGCTGATCTGAGAACTGCACTTGCATCCGGCATGGTGGATATTGCTGTACTGCCTGAGCCTATGGTGACCATTGCAAAGAGCGCAAATGCAGCGCTTGCAGCCTCTCTGGACCTGACCGCTGAATGGGAAAAGCATTATCCTGCAAACTCCTTAATGCAAGGCTGCGTTGTTGTTCGCACGCAGTTTGCAGAGCAGCACCCCGATGCCGTTAAAGCCTTTTTGACCGAGTATAAGGCATCTATTGAATTTGTGAATGCAAATCCTGCAGAGGCTTCCGAAATGATCGTAGAAGCAGGCATCTTCACGCAGGCACCCGTAGCGGCAAAGGCAATTCCCAATGCCAATATCTGCTACATTGACGGCGCGGAAATGAAATCCGGCTTGCAGAAGTTCTATGAAATTCTGCATGCTGTTGCACCTGCCTCGATCGGCGGTCAGCTGCCGGCAGAGGAATTCTATTACGTTCCCTGATGAAACGAATACTGAAATATACTCTTATTGTATTATTTTGGATCGGGCTGTGGTGGGCGGCATCCGCAATCGTTGGCTTGCCGCTCATTCTTCCCTCCCCTGTAGACGTGCTGATCAAACTGGGACAAATGAGCATGACCCCTCTTTTTTGGAGGGTAATGCTGATCTCCTCTGTGCGGGTGTTTATCGGCATTGTGCTGTCATATGTTGCGGCATTTGCGCTTGCTTTGGTTTGTCACCGGGTCAAGCTTCTGCACGACATCTTTATGCCGGCCATCTCGGTAATCAAAACGACTCCCGTAACCTCGTTTATTCTGATTGCCTTTGTGCTCATGCATCGCGATCTGATTCCCGGATTGATTGCTGCTTTGATGGTGTTTCCCGTTGTATTTACAAACACGATTGAGGGAATGCGATCTGCTCGTCCGGAATTGCTTGAAACTGCTTTTGCATATCGCTTGGGATTTCTTGATCGCGCTAAATGTATCTGGATCCCCACGCTTCGACCTTTTATGATATCTGCTGCAGGTGCTTCTGTCGGACTTGCGATCAAAGCGGGTGTTGCCGCTGAAGTGTTGATCTGCCCTGAAGTATCGGTAGGTAAGTATATTTTTAATGCAAAGCAAAACATGGAATACGTTGAGCTGTTCGCATGGACTGTCGCCATTGTGATTTTCAGCTATCTGTTGGATATTGCATTCAAGCTTGCGCTCAAGCGTGTCAAGCGCAAAACCAGAAAGGAGACACCGGCTTATGAAAATTGAAGGGCTGACGTTCTCCTTTGAAGACAAGGTGATTTTCGAGAATCTTAATTTAGAGATTGAAGACGGTTGCATTACGGCACTTATGGCGCCCTCCGGAAACGGTAAGACAACGCTGCTCAGATTGATTGCAGGGTTATTAAAGCCTCAGGACGGGAGTATCGATATCCAAAACAGAAGTGTGGGTATTATGTTCCAGGACCCGCGTTTATTCGGACAATTGACAGCCTTGCAAAACGTTATGATGGTAGTTGGGGATAAATCTTTCAAAAAGCAGCGCGCGATGCAGCTTTTGCAAGCCTTTCATCTTGCCGATGCGGCAAACAAATATCCGGATGAGTTATCGGGCGGCATGGCGAAGCGCATAAGTCTTGCAAGAGCGATTGCGTATGATGCGGATATTTTGCTGTTAGACGAACCTTTTTCTGCTTTGGACAAAGACACGAAGGCTCTCGTTATGGATGCGGCTAAGCCTTTTTTGAAGGGCAAGACCGTGTTGCTGGTCACGCATGATATACAAGAGGCTGAGGCATTTGCTGACAAGGTTATTCATCTTCCTTAAATATCAAAGCACTTACGGACATGGGCGAAAGCCATGAATTCGTAAGTGCTTTTTTGTTTGGTTATTCAATTTTGCCTTCGATCAGGTTATCATTGGTCACTCCGAAGTCAAGCATATGCGCAACAAGCAGCAGCATCAGGTCTCGCTCTTTTTGATCCAAGTCGTTGAATGCGCGGATCATCATGATGATGTGCTTTAAGCTTTTCGCGTTCAGCTCGGAAAGAGTTCTGACCCCCGTGGATTCAAGCATGCCGAAGAGCACGTCAACAAAATGCTTTCTTGCCGGAACAGGCATTGCGTGAATGCGTTCGTTGAGCAGCATGATATCGCCGACGCCGTTGGATAGCTTCTTTGCTCTGACGAAGTTCCCTCCCATAACCTCCCAGGAGACGCCGTCGTGCTGGAAAACGCCAACCTGCTTACTTTTCACCACTCTACGCTTTTCTTTGTTTTCGAAAAACATGCCTATTACGGAATTCTGCGGCATGTAAATGTGGAATTTGTGCTCCGTAGCCCGATATTCGGGAAGCTCTGTGAAATCCTTGGAAAATCCGGGGCCGTCGTTGCTGAATGCAGCAACGATTCTTTTTTTATGCTCCGGCTTGCATTTTACAGCAGCGTAGAGCGCCAGATGTCCCCCTTTGGAATGGCCGCCGACATAGAAGTTTCCGGACTGTGCATCGCATACGGCGTTAACGTACTGTACAACGCGCCTTTGCGAAGGGATTTCATCCAGAAACAGCAGGTTGAAATCCTCCTTCCAGCCAACAATAGTGTCGTCCGTGCCGCGGATGCTGATATAGGAGATCGACTCCTTGAGACGAATGGTCAAGGCTGAGAACTGCTTTTCCTCTGCGAAGTCAATCTCGTTGACAAATGCGGAAAGCTGCAAGTCTGCAAATCGCTTGCTTTCTGCCATCATGCGGAACATTTTATAAATATGAGGCGATATGATCAAGCCCGGACCTTTATTCTTTTTGATATCGTTCTCAAAAAAGAACTGCATGGCGGCTTGCTTAAGAGAAACGGGAGGTGCTGACGGATCTGCAGGCACGATTCCCGTGAAGTCAACAAAGGCAAGCAGCGACAGAATCAGATTGTCTACTTCACCGAGCTTGACCTGTTCGAAGGTGATATCTCCGCGCCATTTCAGATAATCTATGATATTAGCCATAAGAGCTCCCTCCTTTCTTGAAATAGACGATAAATCAAATGCTTATAGCGTGATAAACACCGGAGCCAACGCAGCAGGTGTCATCCTCTTGGCAATTTTGCTCGAATCCCTGCTCGGAAGTAATTTTGACGTCTTCCTCAAAGGAAAGAATTGCATGTGTGTTAGCAGGAACCTTTACAAAATATGCATAGCCGTTGTCCGTTTTATCGGAACGAACCTCAATGGTGCCGTATTGACATTCATAAGTAACTGCAACGTGATCCACGCCCTTGACGTGATAAGGCTTGACCACAAAGGTCTTGAATCCCGGCTCGGCGGGTTGAATACCGCCAAGATATGCATAATAGATATAGGCAAAGCCTGCGTGCATAGGATGATTGTAAGAAGAAATCCCCTTGCTGCGGTCTGTTTCGACGTGATGCATATCCAGCACCTCCCACACAGAGGTAGCACCGTCATCCATCATAGTGCCAAAGCTGGTATGTCTGCGATTGAACAGGATCTCCATAGCTGCATCGCCCATTCCCTCTTCAAACAAAAGCGGGATCAGATATTTATTGCCGTAGATACCCGTGCTCATTGCATAATCTTCATTTATAATGCTGCTTTGCAATGCCTGAAGTAACGCTTTTCTGTCGTATTCCGGATAGACCCCCAGAGTCAAGGCGACTGCGTCAGATGCCCAAGTGCCAAAGGTGTGATTCTTGGCGTCGTAGAAATGACGAATGAAGGATTCTGCGATCTTATCCGCAAGATCTGTATAGTATTTTGCGTTTCCGTAACCGAAAATGCATGAAAGCTCAGCCATTTTTATACAGATCTCATAGAACATCAGCGTTGAGGAATGCGCAACGGGAATCCTGCGAGGGTTCGCTTCACCGCCGGGAGGACACCAGTCCCCCAGCCCTTCTGAAATGATATAATCCTGCGCTCTTGCTTTCTCGTGCTCTACCCATGCCTGCATCAGATCCCAGTTTCGCGTCACGGCACCGGTATCGTTGCAGTAATGATATAACCAATAAGGGATAATGATCTGCGCGCAGCCCCACAAGGGAGTTGCTTCTCCACAGCCTCTCTTGCCGGGCGCAATCATGGTCCACGTTCCGTAGACCTCTTTTTGCGTGCGGATATCACTCAAGTATTTTTCATAGGATGCAACCATGTCATAATTCATGATGCCCGTATTGCATACGATCTGGGCATCTCCTAACCAGCCACATTTTTCACGCGCAGGGCAATCCTCGGGTAAACCGTGATAGTTTGAACGGAAGGTACGACAAATCAGCGTATGCAGCAAATTTAAGTCATCAGAAGAGGAATCAAAAGTTCCTGCTTGCACCAGGTCGGTAGACAGCGCGCATCCGACAACCAGCTCGGGCTCAGGCATCTTTCCGTATTGGTAGCAATAATCGGGTCCGGTAACCTCAACGTA
>JAGBXH010000289.1 GCA_017629395.1 Clostridia bacterium
CCACCAAGGGACTTGATGCGCAAAAAAAGGATATGCTGATAGAGATCATGCGCACGCTCAAGGCGCAGGGAGTCAGCATTTTGGTCGTCACGCACGACGTGGAATTCGCTGCCTTGTGCGCGGACCGCTGCATGCTCTTCTTCCGCGGTGCTGCGGTATCCGATGCGCTTCCCCGCGCCTTCTTTGCCGAAAACAACTTTTACACCACCGCCGCGCGCCGTATGACGCGTGGGTACTTTGACAACGCAGTCACGGTACGTGACGTCGTTGCGCTGTGTCGGGGGGAAACGGTATGATGTATATCGCAAACTCCGCGCTGCGCAAAACGCTCACCATCCTGATCCCCGCCCTGCTCATCCCATGTGCGGTGATTGTGGGTGCTTTGGCATTTGACGCAAAAGCGCACCTCTTTATCTCGCTTGCCGTCGCCATCCTCTCGCTCTTGCTGCTGATTGCGGGCTTTGAACAGCGCGAGATCGGCACGCGCCGCACGGTACTGGTTTCGGTGATGGTCGCGCTGTGCGTGGTGGGCAGGCTCATCCCGTTTTTCAAGCCCGTCACCGCCATCGTGGTGCTTTGCGCCGTCTATCTCGGTCCGCAGGCAGGGTTTTACACGGGCTCGGTTGCCGCGCTGCTATCTAATTTTCTGTTCGGGCAAGGGCCTTGGACGCCCTTTCAGATGCTTGGCTGGGGATTGATCGGACTGTTTGCGGGGCTGCTCTCAAAGCCGCTTGGCAAAAGCCGCGTGCTGCTTTTGCTGTACGGCGTGCTTGCGGGCGTTGCCTTTTCCGCAGTCATGGATGTATGGAGCGTGCTGTGGGCATCCGGGCAACTGACTCTTGCAGGCTACACCGCAGCTCTTGTTGCCGCGCTGCCGCATACCGCTTTGTACGCGGTATCGAACGTGGCGTTTTTGTGGATCTTTGCCAAGCCCGTGGGGGACAAGCTGCAAAGAATCAAAATCAAATACGGCATATAACCACACACACCGCAGGGGAGCATTCCAATGGGCACGCGCGATAACGAAGGATTTTCCGACGTTGTCGAAGCGTGCCCATCATGAATTGCCCTTATGGGCATGAATTGGCTTGCGCCATGATTTGCGCCTGCAGCGCATGAATTGCCTGCGGCATGAAAAACCGGGCAATTCAATTCATGAAAACGCAGTTTTCAAATCATGAAGCCGAAAGGCTTCAATTCATGACGCAAGGCGTCAATTCATTACTCTCGGGAACAACCTTTCCCAAAGCAACACAAAAGCACTTATGACAAACGATGTTTCGTTATCATAAGTGCTTTTTTCTAAAACTTCGTTATGGGGCGTGCGAGAATATAGGACGGTCTTTGTTATAATACAAACTTCTTTGCAAAGATATCACAAGAGCTTTACTTATTTTCTGTTGGGCTTTACGTTTATGGAAGGGTTTATGCTTCCGTCAATATTACCGTTTAAATCTTCAAACTCCTTTATGCTTTTTCTGATCAAAACGAGTACTTGGCTATTAACGCTTCTGCCCTCATAGTCCGCAATATACGAAATCTTGTTTAACATTTCCTCTTCAATTCTTATAGAAACACTTTTAACAG
>JAGBXH010000290.1 GCA_017629395.1 Clostridia bacterium
GACGCAAGCGCAGAGCTTGTTGCATTCATCCGCCGCATTATGGCAAAGGGTGAGGTTGTATGGCAGGCAGGCGACATGGGCAAGAATGACATTGGCGGCGGCGGAACCGTTGCAAAGTACATCTCCAAGCACAACATTCCCACCATTGACATGGGCGTTCCCGTCATTGCAATGCACTCCCCCTTTGAAATCGTTTCCAAGGCAGACGTATACACCGCACACAAGGCGTTCGTTGCCTTCTACAGCTTTGACTGATGCTGCACAAGCTCGAACAGATCAAAGATAAATATCTGGCGATGGAGGCGCGGATGGCTGACCCGTCCGTGCTTTCCGATCCCGCTGCATACTCGGCGTTGATGCGCGAGTATAAAAAGCTGACACCCATTATGGAAGCTTACTCCGCTTACGTGCGCGCCGAGCAGGACGTAACCGATGCGCTGGAGCTTTTGGAATCCGGTGATCCCGATCTTAAGGAGCTGGCACAGGAGGAGCTTGCCGAAGCAAAGCAGACCAAGGCGCGTCTTGAGCAGGAGCTCAAGCTCTTGCTGCGTCCCCGTAACCCCAACGAGGGCAAAAACCTGGTTGTGGAGATCCGCGCTTGTGCGGGCGGTGAGGAGGCGGCACTGTTTGCGGGCGTGCTTTACCGCATGTACTGCATGTACTGCGCCAAGCAGGGCTTTGATCTTTCCCCCTTGCACGCCAATCCCACCGATCTTGGCGGCTACCGCGAGATCACCTTCACGGTCAAGGGCGAGGAGGCATGGTCGCATTTCCGCTTTGAATCGGGCGTGCACCGCGTGCAGCGCGTGCCCGAAACCGAATCGCAGGGACGTATTCAGACCTCTACCGCATCCGTTGCGGTGCTGACCGAGGCTGACGAGGTCGAGGTAGAGATCAAGGATTCGGATCTTGTGTACGAATCCTGCAAATCCAGCGGCGCGGGCGGTCAGCACATCAACAAGACCGAGTCTGCCGTGCGTCTGACGCACAAGCCCTCGGGCATTGTCATTGAGTGCGACCAGGAGCGTTCCCAGTTCCAGAACAAGGCAAAGGCACTCATGCTGCTGCGCACCATGCTCTATGATCAGAAATGCCGCGAGCAGAATGAAAAGATCGCCGCTGACCGCAAGGGTCAGGTTGGCTCGGGTGACCGCAGCGAAAAGATACGCACCTATAATTACCCTCAATCCCGCGTCACAGACCACCGCATCGGCGTGTCGGTCTTCAACATTGACGCATTCGTGGACGGCGACATGACTCCCATCATCCAGCCGCTCATGACCGCGCAGGCGGCACTTGACCTGCAAAACAGCGAAAATTAACCATTTTAAGAGGTATATCTTGAAAACGCAAGTATTTACCATACACGATCCGCAAGCGGCGCAGGAGCAACTGCTTGACGCAGGACGCATTCTGCGCGCGGGCGGGCTTGTGGTGTTCCCTACCGAAACGGTCTACGGACTTGGCGGTGACGGCACGAGTCCACAAGCCGCTGCGGACATTTATGCCGCAAAGGGTCGCCCCTCGGATAATCCTTTGATCATCCACATAGCAGACCCCGAGGATGCCGACAAATACGCGTACACCACGGAGCTGTATTTTGCCTTGGCAAAGGCGTTTATGCCCGGTCCTTTGACCGTGATCATGCCCAAGCGCGATAACGTGCCCTCGTCAGTCACGGGAGGCTTGGATTCGGTGGCGGTGCGCTGCCCCTCGCATCCCGTAGCACGCGCACTCATCCGCGCAGCGGGTACGTGCGTAGCAGCCCCCAGCGCAAACATTTCGGGCAAGCCCTCTCCTACCGATGCGCGCCACGTGGTGCAGGATCTGGACGGCAAGGTGGACGTCATCATCGACGGCGGCGAATGCGAGATCGGTCTTGAATCCACCATTGTCAAGATCATGCAGGACGAGCAGGACGAGCCTTATCTTGTGCTGCTGCGCCCCGGTGCCATCACGCACGACGCGCTTTGCTGCGTGTGCCGACGCGTGGATATTGCCCCCGCAGTTGCCGAAAAGCTTGCCGAGAACGAGCGTCCGCTCTCTCCCGGCATGAAATACAGGCATTACGCCCCCACAGCGCCCCTGGTGCTGCTGGACGGTAACGATGATCAGGTACTGGCATTTTTGCGCGCCGAGCAGGCTTCCAAAAACTGCTGCGTGCTGTGCTATGACGAGGAGATCGATGCTCTTTCGAGCGGTACACTCATCCCCGTGGGAGCGCGCGACGATCTTGCCGCGCAGGCAAAGCGTCTGTTTGCCGCCTTGCGCGAGGCGGATGCAACCAATGCAGAGATCATTTACGCGCATCTGCCCCCTATGCAAGGGCTGGGACTTGCGCTGTATAACCGCATGATCCGTGCGGCTGCACATACGGTTTTGAAAATTTAAGTAAGGAATATAGATTTTATGGCAAAAAAGACGACCA
>JAGBXH010000291.1 GCA_017629395.1 Clostridia bacterium
TCGGACTTCTTCATGTTAAAGAAGTTGATACCCGTGATATCCGAGGGCAGAAGGTCGGGCGTAAACTGAATACGCTTGAAATCACAGCCCACGCTTGCAGCCAGCGACTTGATCAGCATGGTCTTACCCGTGCCGGGAACGTCCTCCAGCAGCACGTGACCGCCGCAAAGCATGGAAACCAGCAGCATATCGATGGTGTCCTCCTTACCGACGATGACCTTGCCGATATTTTCCTTGATCTTGGTATAAACCTGTGTAATATTCTGGGAAACCGAAACAGACATAATGCCCTCCAAAAAATACTTAATCAGTTTATTGTAACACATTTTTGCTTGTATGTCAAGAAAATAATATCCACGCGCGAAAATGCTGCAGGCGGACGACCAATGGTCGTCCGCCTGCGGGAACTATTTATATAAACAACATACAAACAACGTACCCAACCAAGCAAAGCGCAGCTGTGGTCGGAACGGCAAAAACCGCGGTCAGAACCCACGCGCAAATCTGCATCCATTTGGGCTTTTCCTGCCCCGAAAACGCAAGGCGGGCGGACACCAACATGCCCCCTCCCCACAAAAATGCATGGAACAGCAAAATCAGCGTCACCATCACAATATTTGCAAACATCACAAGCATCATGCCTATGACCTCACCACCGGGAAGTCCGGACTCACTCGGCTCACCCGTTTCGGGCGCGGGGGTGAACATATCCTGCACCCACACCATAGAAAGCGCGAAGGTCACCATGCTGACGACCAAGATCACGCAGGCAATGATAAACAAAGCCTTGGGGCGCATGCCTTCATCCGACACTTTCTTCTCTCGCATAATCCCTCCTTAAAACAGGCCAAACAGCTTGCTGACCAGTGAGAAGAACAGCCAGCCCAAAACAGTCAGAACGTCGGAACCAATATAGATTATATAAATAATCATCAAGATCAAGGAGATCACCCACATCCAGGTCGGGATCTCTTTTTTGCGGCGCACCAGCTTGAATGCCAAGACCAGCCCTACAGCCCATACCGCGTCACGCAAGAAATTGGATGCGTACAGCCCAACGACCATGATCAGCAACGTGCCAAATCCCATGATCAGTGCTCCAAGTCCGGGAAGAGCGTCTTGCGAATGATCCTGATTTGCATAATCGTCGTTGATATACTCAAGATATTCCATCAAGCCTACAATGCCCAAAATTTGCGCTAAGATGCCCAAAATCAGAATCGCACACACAAAGATAAACATCACGGTATGCTTTTTCTGCGCACGTATTTTCGGTTTTGTCACGTTTTCATTCGTCATCATCGTATTTTGCTCTTGCATTAGGTCACTTCCTTTCATTTATTTTTGTGTTTTAATCAAAGATCAGTAAAAACAGCCATATCAGCACGAATGGCACAACGGGCACGAGAATGCACAGCACCAGTATCACGTAGATTGCAAATAAAATGTAAGACAGAACGCTCAGCCATATGGGCTTATTTTTTAAGAAAAACGCCAAGATGATGGTTACGATCAACCCAATGATCCAACACACGGCAAGCAGCACCATCATGATAAAAATCAAGAAGATCCATACGAAGACCAGGCTCATGTACGCAAAGATATCCCCGCCCGGGATCAGCGCCTGCCCGGGCTCTATGCGATCCAGCTCGCCAAACACATATCCCGAGCAGCCGATAACGGCTGCCAAAAACGCCAAGGTGCTTGCAATCAGTATCAAAAGCGCAACGACATAGAAAACAATATGTATCGCTTTGGGACGCACGCGCTTTTTTACGGGACTACTTTGCTCTTGCATATTGCACCTCTTTTCTTTTGAAGATAGATCGATATTGGTGAATCCTTGTAGGGGAGCATATCATGCTCCCGCCAGCAAACATATTGGATATCCGTTCGGGTGTCGATACCGCAAACCCAGTACCGGCGGGAGCATATCATGCTACCCTACGTATTGTTTGTCAATTTCCGCGCAGCTCTCTGATCAGCTGCTCAAATTCGGCTTGGTAGAAATCCTTTTGTTGCATATCGCCAAGCAGAGCAAGCACGTTTTCAAGAGAGGCATTGCCCTTATAGCGGCTGTTGTGCAGCAGCATTGCCGTTTCAATAATGGCTGCGGCAAACAGCGCGTCGTCGTTCAAGGTGTCCTTGACGCTCTCGTCGCCAATGCCGTACCTGCGCAGCACGCTCTCGCTCTCGCCGGGATTCTTCCAGCGCACGGCAAGCGTTGCATAGCCTGCTTCGGGGGCGACCTTGTTATCGGTCATGGTAATTTCATAGCACACGGTCAGGGTGTGTCCTGCCCCAACCTCGCCTGCGTCCTTGGAATCGTCCTCAAAATCCTCGTCGTTGAGTCTGCGGTTTTCATAGCCGATCAAGCGGTACTGTTCCACGTAAGCGGGATCAAAGGTAAGCTGCAGCTTGACGTCGTTTGCCACGGTGGTCAAGGTGGAGCACAGCTCGCTGCCGAAGATCTTTTCAGCCTCGACCTCACCGTCGATATAGTAATACACGCCGTTGCCGTGGTCGGCAAGGGTCTCCATGTTATCATCACGGAAATTGCCGCTTCCAAAGCCCAGCACAGAGAGATAAATGCCGCTTTCGCGCTTTTCCTCCACGAATGCCTGCAGCTGCCTAGGATCGCGGATGCCTACGTTGAGGTCACCGTCCGACGCCATGATGATGCGGTTGTTGCCGCCCTCGATATAGCAGGAGCGTGCGATCTCATATGCCTTTTGCAAGCCTGCTTGCCCGTTGGTAGAGCCGCCTGCGTGCAGATTGTTGATGGCGTGCATGATCTCTTCATACTGATTACCGGGGCAAGCCTCCAGTACCACTCTTTCCCCTGCCGCGTAGGTCACGATGGACACGCGGTCATTGGCAGTCAGATTGGATACCAGATAAGAAAAGGTCTTTTGCAAAAGCGGCAGCTTATCGCTTGAATTCATCGAGCCGGACACGTCCACCAAAAACACCAGATTGTTGCCCGTGGGGGCTGCTGCGTCTGTTGCCTTGAGCCCTAACATCAAAAGGCGGTTGTCTGCATTCCAGGGGCAAGGCACGATCTGCGCACTCACGCCGAACAGCTCACCCTCTGCGGGCTCTTGGTAGTCGTAATCAAAATAGTTGAGCATTTCCTCGGTGCGGATGTTGCCGCCCACGTAGTCCTGCGTCATCTGCGACCACTTGTATCCCAATTGCACGTGCTTGCGGAACAGCGTATAAGACGCGGTGTCCACGTCTGCGGAAAAGGTGGAAATGGCATCCTGATCAGCCTTGACGAAGGGCGTTTCGATCACGCCGCTTTGCGAATTGGGAGAAATGATGCCGTTTTCCTCGGGATAATAGGGACTTGCCAAATTCATATTGGGTGCTTCTGCGTCGGGGGCGTTGGCTGCATCGCAAGCGGCAAACACCGCGCAGCTCATGGCAAGCACGAGTAAAATTCCTGTCAGTTTGGTTACAAAGCGTTTCATAATAACCTCCATAATTCTATTGATGTGTGGACAAAAGAGGTTGGGTTAAGGGTTAGGTCCCAATATAACGGGCAATTTGCTCGGCAAGCGCATCGCTCATTTCCAGCTCGGGGTCATAATCGAACACCTCGCCGTGCCCTGTATTGCCTGCCGTATTTTTGAGGTAAGGAGAAACTACCACACCGTCACCAAAGCTCAGCCAGATCTGATACTTGGGCTGTGCGCTCTGCTCGGTAAATTCGGTTCTGTTTTTGCTTTGCATCATCAAGATCAGCTGCTCGCACTCGGACGTGGACAGCGAAACTGTATAGTACGCGTCACTGCCCTGCTCGCTAAAGATCAGCATGGGTTGACGGAACAGCATGGATTCCACTTCATCCGCCGAGCGCGGGGAGCGCGTTTGCTGCGCCTCTTGCATTGCCTGCTCCATTTGCTCCACGGGTGCGGGAGGTGTGGGCTCTTCACCCTCTCCCAGAATACCGACAAGCACGCCAATGGTCACGCTTGCGGCAATGGTGCAAAGCAGCAGCGCACCAACCAGCGTCAACACCGCTGCGATCAGTAACGCGCGCCAAGCGGGAGCCTGCTTTCTTGCGCGGTATGCAGCAGCCTGTTGCA
>JAGBXH010000292.1 GCA_017629395.1 Clostridia bacterium
TCGTACCAAGCAACCAGACCGTCTTTTACGATCTCGGGCTCAGCTGCGGCAGAGGAAGTGAAGCTGAAGCATGCGAAGCAGCCAAGGATCATGGTAGCGATAACTGCCAGGGAAAGGTAGCGTCTCATGATTTTCGTAATCACCTTAATTTAATTTCGGCGCAGCGCCCGGTGGGCGCAGCTGCCGTTCATATCATATTATACAAGATGCGCATGGAAAAGTCAATGGCAAGATTTTAGCATTTCATGACATTCCTTTCACATTTTTTGATATATTGACTTTTTTTGCTTTTCATATTGCCAAACCAAAGCGGATGTGGTATGATATTATATCATTGCATATTCGGGAGATATTATGGAACCTATTGAAATCATCGGACAGGTCATCAGCGTCATTGCGGTCATCGTGTCCTTTATTACTTATCAAATGAAGTCCGAGCGTGCGATCTTTATCACGTTGTCCGTAGCAACCGCCATTTCCTGCATTGCGTATGCACTGCTTGGCGGTACGGTCGCGCTGGTGCTCAATCTGTTCAGCATTGTGCGCAATATCTGCTATTGCTATAAGGATAAGGGCATCCTTTCAAGTAAGGCTGTTCCCGTCGTGCTTGCGCTGATCATGGGCGTGCTCAGCGTTTTCACGTGGGAGGGTGCGCACTCCTTGTTTTTCGTGGTGGGCATTATGCTCAACACGCTGGCTATGGGATATTTCAATCCGCAAAATCTGCGCAAGAGTATTTTGCTGACCTCCTCCTTGATCATGATCTATAATCTGTTCATTCCCTCGATCGGCGGCACGATCAACGAGATCGTTGCCATTTCCTCTGCCGTGATCGGTCTGTACAGATACAGAAAAGGAAAGCAAGCATAATCATTTCATGCAAATAAAAGGAGATATCTTATGCAAAATAAGGTGATTCTGATTTCCATTGACGGCATGCGCTCGGATGCTATGCAGACGTGCGGCAACCCCTACGTCAAGGAGCTGGAAAAGCTGTGCACGTATAATTACGGCTCGCAGGCAGTTCTGCCCTCGGATACCCTCCCTTGCCATTATTCCATGACGCATGCGCAGATCCCCGAAAAGCATGGCGTCAAGACCAACACCTACGTCAAGCCCGAAAATCCCGTTCCCGGTATTTTCGAGATGGTGCGTCAGGCGGGCGGTACGACGGGTATGTTCTATAACTGGGAGTATTTGCGCGATCTTGCCGTTCCCGGCTCGTATACCTTTTCCTTCTGCGTCAACATTGATTATGACGATCTTTCGGACGACGTGGTGACCGATCATTGCTTAAAGGCGATCGACCGCTACCATCCCGATTTCGTCATGCTGTATATGCTGGATCTTGACGAAAAGGGCGGTCACTCCAACGGCTGGATGAGCGAGGAGTATCTGCGCCGCCTGTCCATTGCCCTTGATAACGTCAAGCGTACCATCGAGCATTGCGGGCAGGAATATTCCATTATCATTACGGCAGACCACGGCGGTCACGACTATACGCACGGCTCGGCAGCCCCCGAGGACATGACCATTCCGCTGTTTTTGTACGGCCCGCGCTTTGCGCCCGGCAAGACTATGGACAACACATCGCTGATCGACATTCCGCCCACGGCGGCAGCAATCATGGGCATTGAGCCGCATCCCGAGTGGGACGGCAGAGTGCTGATCAATCGATAAATCAAAAAAGATCGGATACGCGGCAGTATGTGCCGGACGGTATCCGATCTTATTTTATTCCTGTGCTTGCTTCCCGTGCTTGCCCGGATGCTTGGCGCGCGCCCGATATTCGCCGGGGGTACATACCATAAGCTGCTTGAAGCTGCGGTTAAAGCTGCTTTGCGTGGTATATCCGCATTTTATGGCAACGTCACAGACGCTGATGTCGGTGTTTTGCAGCAGGTAGCCGGCGTAATTGAGCTTGATGCTGCGTACGTAATCCGAATACGGCACGCTGACGTATTTGGTAAAAACGCGGGAGAGGTAGGCTTCGTTATATTTCAGCTTGCCTGCAAGCTCGTGCAGGGTGCAGGACTTATCCACGTTGGTCTCGATATATACGAACATTTTATGCAAAAGCGCCAGGTCTCCTGAAAATTCATCCATTGCTCCGTGCTCCACCTGCTCGTAAAACAGTGCGCAAAGCAGGTATAAAAAGCCCTTGATCGAGGCAAGATCCTCGCGCGCTCCCATCAGCGCAAAAACCTCGCGGTACAGCGGGGGCAGATCGTGCAGCACGACTGTTTTGAGCTTGTATTTGGTAAGCGGATCGGAAATGGCTGCAATCAGATCGGAGGAAAACACGCATAACAGGCAAACGCTGCTCTTGTCCGACTCTGTCAGATAGCTGTGCAGGCGGTTGGGCTTAATGAGCATCAAGTCGCCCTTTTGCAGGCAGTATTTTTTCTTGTCGATCTGTATGATCATTTCGCCCTCTTGCACCAGCACCATCTCATAGCAGCGGTGCATATGCAGGGGGAAGGAGTGATTGACGTTTCTTTCAAAGAGAAAGTGGTTGGAGCTTGTTCCGTGCTCGATCTCGTAAAATACGGTATTCATGTGCGGGACTCCTTTTTTTGTCGTTTACCTGACCTCAAAGCGCAGATCCACTCTCGCCCCGACGCCGGTTTTTGCAAAATATTCGTTTTCCATGGGGATCCATTCCTCAAAAAAGCGTTTGGCGAGCCACGGAGCGTTGCGCATCCTGATGCGCTCTTGCTGCAGGGCGGGATCTACGTCCAAAAGGACGGAGAGGTGGTAGTATTGCCCAAGGGCGGGGTGCAGGGAGTATGCGCCCTCTACGATGGTCAGCGCTGCGTGCGGGACGGTGATCGGCTCACCAAGCGTTTGCGTAGCGCAATCAAAGCGGCGGTAGCATACGGGATTGCCCGCAAGGAGCGGCTGTACGATCTCCTCTTGAAAGCGTTCTCTGTCCAAATTGCCGCCCACCTCGGCAAGCCGCGCTTGCGTGCGCTGCTTCGGGCGCAGGAAAAAGTCATCGGTGTGGAAGAGGCTGCAATCGTAAATTTTCTGCAGAGTCCCTGCCAGCGTGGTTTTGCCGCTTGCGCTGCCGCCCTCAATGGCAAGGACGGTGTTGCCGTTTGCCATGCGCTTATCAATCTCTGTCAAAAGCGGTAAAATGGCGGCATATTGCTTGGCGATCACACGGTATGCGGGGCGGTACGCCTCTCTGAAGGCAGCTGAGTGGTGCAGGGCAGGGAAGCCTGCAGTGCGCCAGGCGTTTGCTTGTGCGGCAAATGCCTTACCGTCAAGCGGCAGCGTGCCCTCCCCGATCATTTGCTGCGCGATCTCCAGCCCTTTTTCAAGCTGTTCCGTGCCCCCCGACTCCTTTTGCGCGGAAAGGCAAAACAGCCTTGCCAGCGTTTGTGGGCGCAAGCCTCCTTGGAGCACACCAAGGTGCACGCGGACGTACGCACCGTCCAAGGGCTCGATCAGATCGGGTGCGCGGTTGCCTTGGGCAGCGTATTCGGCTTGTATATAGTGCAGCGCGGCAGCCTCGTTGGTGACGAGGTGATCACAGCCGAACGCGCTATGGTACAGGTATTTGAAAATATCCTCGGTCTGCAGCCCGGGATAGGTGTTGTAATGTTTTGAAAGCAGCGCATGAGTGCGCTCTGCATTTGTTGTTGGCGTATTCATGGCGGCCTCCCTTTTGTACTATAAGGGCATTATACCATATCGGGGCGGGAGGTGTCAAGAGAAAAGCGTGCACAAAACGGCAAGTGCGGCGTGTGGCACGGTATTCGGATTTCAGCAGGAACAGAAAAAGAGCCGACCTTTCAAAATCGGCTCTTATGTATCTTTTTATGCTTTTCCCGTTTTGAACAGAACCTCTCTGAACAGCTTGGCGGTAGCGTCCTCGCCCAGCGTCTTTTTGAAAGCGTTGGTGGGGGGGCCGCCGTTTTCCAGCAGACCGTCCACGTAGGCTGCGGAGCGGGCGCGCTTTTGCGCCTTGTCTGCCGTGTCGGCTGCGGGGGTGTTCAGATACGCTTCGAAATGCTCGTAGGTCAGCGCATCCAGCTCGGGGGTCTGCGCGCGCTTGCCCTTTTTGGAAATGCTGCCTGCAAGCTTGATGGAATCGTACCAATGCTCTCCAAGATCGTGCTCGGCAAGGTAGGTGCGGCGCGCAAGGGTTCCCCGCAGCGCGCTGAGGTCGAGCGGAGAGATAAGCGTGTCGTAAAGCTCCACGATCAGCGTATCATTGCCTGCGGCATAGATGCGGTCGTAGGAGTAAAGCGGCAGATCCTTGTCCTCGGGCACGATTATGAGCGTGTCCATCTTCATCAAGCCGAAAAAGCCCTTGGCACGCATGACGGAAACGTGTCCAAGCCCCTGTGCGTGATAGGCTTGCACCGCAAATTTCATGCCGTTTGCCTTGAGCGTGGCAAATTCGCCCGCGTCCAGCGCGTGCAGCGTGTATCTTGCCGCAATGCGGCTAAGCAATACGTCGGTCATGCTGCACCTGCCTTCGTGAGCCTGAGCTTGCCCAGACCTGCCTTATGTGCAAGGAGTACGCCCAGCAGCAAAGAACCTTGACCGAGGATATTGATGCCCTCGGCGATCCAGTTCATGGAAGCCTGCGCAAAATCCTGCGCGGAGAGGTAGCCCATGCCCAGCGAGCAGATAAAGGACAGCGCGAAAATGGCGATCAGATACGGCTTTTTGAGCTTGACGCACAAAATGCACAGCACGGTGTCCATAATGCCAAGGCCGGCAACCATCAAGCCCACGAACACAAACGTACCCGAGAAGACGGGAGGCGCAGCCGCTGCCAGCGCAGCACCTGATTGCTTATGCACGAGCATGGCGAGAATGCCAATGCCTGCCAACAAAAAGCCGATGGATTGTACGGGAAAGAACATGTGGTCAAGGGATTCAAAGTTGCAAGCACCTGCCGCATATAAGAGCTTCCAGGTTGCCTTGAGTGCGCCTGCAAGCGTGACGTCAATCACGCCCGCGGAGAACAGCGCAAACGCACCCTTGCTCATTTTGTCGTATAAGTCGCGCAGGAGAATGACGGCTGCTGCGGCAAAAAGTGCAACGGGGATGTAATCGACCAGCGCCATGGAGATAGAAAAGTCATTCATAAGCGTACCTCTTACTGCTTTTTGTTGAGGTGGTAGATGGGCAAGAGGGGAATGATGATGGGGGTCTTGTTTGCGTAGTCGTTGTATTCCGCGCTTGCACCGTAGCGCGCCATCTGTCTTTTTTCCAGACGCTGTGCGCCGTTGAACATGATGTAGACGATGCAGACGTATGCAAGAGAGGCGGTGATCCACTGGCCAATGCTTGCGTAAGCGGTAATGCCGCTGACAAATACGCCCGTCCAGAAGATGATCTCACCTAAGTAGTTGGGGCAGCGGCAGATGCGGTAAAGTCCCTTGGTGGCAACCATGTCGGGGCGCAGCTTTTTCTGCGCGGACTTCTGCTTGTCGGCAACGGATTCAAGGATCAGACCGCATACCGAGATGACAAAGCCGATCACGGGTACGATATAGTCGGTGCAGCCGTTATCAAAGCGGAACAGCATGGGGCTGACCTGCGCGGTGTACAGCACGGCAACGCTGACCCAGATGGTGGCAAGCACGAAGATGGGCATCTTCTTCTCCCCGTTCTTGGCAAGCGTTTCCTTTGCCACGTCGGTCTTTTTGAAGGTGACGTTTTTCAGCTCACGGATGAGCAAAAAGCCCGAAAGGCGCACGCCGTACGCAATAAAGAGCGCACAGGCGATGACCATGATCCACCAGGGGGTGTCGGTGGGGTTGACAAGGTACATGACAAGCACGGCAATACCGCCGCCGGCTACTGCAAAGCCGTAACCGATGGAAAGGAAGTATACGAACTTATAAAAGCCGACTGCGCACA
>JAGBXH010000039.1 GCA_017629395.1 Clostridia bacterium
ATTGAAAAAATGCCTCACCTTTTGGTTGCGGGTGCAACCGGTATGGGTAAGTCGGTATGTATCAACTGCGTGGTCATGTCGCTGCTTTATAAGGCAAGACCCGATGAGGTCAAGCTGATCATGGTCGACCCCAAGAAGGTTGAGTTTACCATGTACCGCGATATCCCGCACCTGTACTGTCCCATCGTCAGTGACCCCAAAAAGGCTGCGGGCGCGCTTGCCAGTGCCGTTGCCGAGATGGAACGCCGCTTCTCCTTGATCGAGGAGGTTGGAGTGCGTAACATCACGGGCTATAACGAGATCACCAAAGACGACCCCGAAAAGGAATACCTGCCCAGAATCGTCATTATCATCGACGAGCTGGCAGATTTGATGATGACCGCGCCCGACGACGTAGAGACCTGCATTTGCCGCCTTGCACAGAAGGCAAGAGCAGCGGGTATCCATATTATCATCGGTACGCAGCGTCCGTCCGTTGACGTTGTCACGGGCTTGATCAAGGCAAACATTCCTTCCCGTATCGCATTTACCGTGTCCTCGCAGGTTGACTCGCGTACCATTATCGACGTTGCGGGTGCGGAAAAGCTGATCGGTCGCGGCGATATGCTGTATGCACCCGTCGGTGCATCCAAGCCCTTGCGCGTGCAGGGTGCGTTTGTTGCGGATGGCGAGGTTGAGCGCGTTGTGACCTTTGTTAAGACGCAGAACGGCTCCGCTAAATATAATGATAACTTTACCCGTCAGATCGAGGAGGAAGCAGGCAAGGTCGGTACCGGCGGTAAGAAGGGCGCCGGTGGTGCTGACGGTGATATGGGAGGCGACTCGGATGACGACAAGCTGTGGGAAGCAGTGGAGGTCGTGGTCACCGAGGGCAAGGCTTCCACGTCCATGCTGCAGCGTTACTTAAAGGTCGGCTACGGCAGAGCGGCAGGGCTCTTGGACCGCATGGAGGAGCTTGGCTTTATCTCGGCGCAGGACGGCAACAAGCCGCGCCGTGTGCTGGTCACCAAGGCAGATCTTGATGAGCTGCGCATGAACGGCAAGGCTGACTAACCCCATCAAAGGAGCTTATATATGTATCCCTATCTGATTATTGATCTGGGCAAAAATCTGCAGCTCGGGCTGTACGATATCTGCCTGATGATCGCAATACTTGTTTGCCTTGTTTTGTACCGCGTGTTTGCGGACAGACAGAAATTCAAGGCAAGAGTGCAGAATTTTGCACTATTCGTTGCGTTGTTTGCCATAGGCGGCGGCTATTATGCCGCTGCCTTGGTGCAGACCTTTTATAACTGGAACGCAGCGCTCGGTACCGTCAACGAAAAGCCTTTTTGGGACTTTTGGGGCACGGGTGCTACCTTTTACGGCGGACTTGTGGGCGGCGTGCTGATCTTTTTGGTGCTGTATTTCGGCGTTGGCGCGCTTTTGTTCAAGGAAAAAGAGAATATCCATCACTTTTTCCCCATTGCCGGTATTGCAGGTGCGGTCATTCCTTTGGCACACGGCATCGGACGCATGGGCTGCTTCTTTGCAGGCTGCTGCCACGGCAAGGTGTGCGAAGTACCGCAATGGTATACCCTTACGTTTTATAATTTGTATACCGACGGCTCGGTCAAGGAATTTTATGCCGTACCCGTGCAGCTGTTTGAGGCAATTTTCCTGTTTGCACTGGCAGCCGTGCTGCTGTACCGCCTGATCAAGGGTAAGCATTACAATCTGTCCATTTACGTCATTACCTACGGCGCATGGAGATTTTTTGCCGAGTATCTGCGTGCAGACGCACGCGGGCAGGGCATCATCCCGTTCCTTAGCCCTTCTCAGCAGACCGCGCTTTTGCTGATCGCGCTGGGCGTGGGCACGATCTTTATTGAAAAATACGTCAGAGCATATACCGCGCGCGTCACGGCTGCGCAAGAGATGCAGCCTACGGAGGAGCAACATGAAGAAACCGCTGCTGACGCGTAAGGCTTGTCTGATCATCCTGATCACGTGCGTGGTGCTGATTGCCGCATTCCGCGTGTTTTTCGCGGACACCTTGGCGGAGAGTGCGCTGATGCGCTCGCTGATCTCGGATGACGATTACCGCCCCGCGATCCTCAATACGCTTGTCATGGATGCTCTTGGCAGCGTGGTGTTCGTTTGCATGACCATCTATATGGGTTATCGCGTATGGGGGATCAAAAAGCCGTGGATGCGGTCGCTTTTGTTCGGGCTTCCTGCGCTGGCGGTTGCCGTCAATAACGCGCCCATCATTGGGCTTGCCACGGGCAACGCGTATATCACCGATCCCGCAGGCGGCGTGCTGATCATGCTTGCGTATTGCCTTGCCATCGGCACGTTTGAGGAATTTGCCTTCCGCGGGCTGTTCTTTATGATGATCTTGGAGGACAGACGCAAGTCAACCAAGCAGATCTTCTGGACGACCGCCATCAGCTCTGCCGTGTTTGGGCTTGTGCACCTGGTCAATTTGGCTGTGGGTGCAGGTCCCGGGGCGACGCTTTTGCAGGTGGGGTATTCCTTCCTGATCGGCGGCATGTGTGCCATCGTGCTGCTTAAGACCGGCAGCATCTGGTATTGCGTGCTGCTGCACACCGTGTACGATATCGGCGGTACGATCCTTTACGTGGGCGGCGGCGTGCGCTGGGATGCCGTGACCGTGACCATTACCGCCGTGCTGGGCGTGGCAGTTGCCGTGTTTATGACGGTTGCCTTGATGCGCATCAAGCCCGAGGACATCGCGTTTTTGTTCCCGGAGAAGCAAAAAAAGCAAGAAGATCCAACACAAACCGAATAATTGTATGAACAGCCGCGGCACGTGCCGCGGCTGTTTTGTTAGTTTGGGCAGGAGGCGGGCGATCGCTGATCGCCCCTACGACTGTGTGCGCTGCGGTTTCGCATAACCAGAACAATATTGGTTTTGCTGTAGGGGCGATCATTGATCGCCCGCCTTGACACAAAGAACATTTTCTGTCCTGCCGCTCTCGCACGTGCATTATTGCGCCAAAAACGGAAAAACGCGTGCGATCGAAAATGCTGTAGTAAAAATAAAATTCCGATTTCGGAACAAAACATTTCCAAAACCTATTGACAAACACGTATGGCGGGTGTATAATGTTACCATAAAAGAATGAGGGCCTGCGCATTCGCAGGCGGAAGGGAAGGAATATTATTATGGCAAAGAAAACAGTTACACCCGAGGTTGTTGTAGATAAGAAGGCTGAAAAGCAAAGAGCACTCAATACCGCTATGGCGCAGATCGAGCGTGAGTTTGGCGCGGGCGCGGTCATGCGTCTGGGCGAGAATGCGCACATGGAGGTGCAGGCGGTTTCCACCGGTTCTATCTCGCTGGATATGGCGCTGGGCATCGGCGGTGTGCCCAAGGGCAGAATTATTGAAATTTTCGGGCCCGAGTCCTCGGGTAAGACCACGGTTGCTTTGCACATCGTAGCCGAGGTGCAAAAGGCGGGCGGCGAGGCTGCGTTTATTGACGCGGAGCACGCGCTTGACCCCGTGTATGCAAAGGCGCTGGGCGTGGATATCAACAATCTGC
>JAGBXH010000293.1 GCA_017629395.1 Clostridia bacterium
AGCCTGCGCCTTGCCCTCATAGTTCGTATGCACGTTACCTGTAGCGCCCGGAACGTCAATAGAGCGCATGCCTGCACAAAGTCCGATACCCTTGATCAGATCAACAGCAGAAATTACCGCACCCTCAATGCCCCATTTTTCATAAAAAGAGGGAAGTGCCGGCTTTTTTCCCGGACTCCAAAGCCAAGCGGAATTGGCAGGACGCAGCCCCCGCGCCCGACGAGCCTGATTGATAGGATGATCATTAAGAACCTCGTAGCTTTCCTTCATAAAGGCATAGTATTCCTCACCGCCTTCCGCAAGGGGCAAATGATCACGAATACACTGACCAAGAATATCGTGAGGACGCATAAAGGGATAAGTATCGGGACGATCCTTCCAGATCAAGCAATGCCTGTAGCTGACACCCGTATAGAATTTACGCTGATCATTGCCAAAATGCTCCTGCAGTGCCTTGATGAGCTCATCAGCCTCAGCGGTCGTGATCTCATCGGCGCTGTGATCGATCATGATCCTATCTTCATAACACTCCTCATTTTCGGAAAGCGTGACAAGATTGCAACGAAAGGCAGTTTCGTCCGGTTGCATGTCAATTCCCATACTGACAGCTTCCAAAGGAGAACGCCCACGGGAATATATCTTGGGATCAAAGGAAAGAATTGCCATATTTGCAGTATCGCTTTCCGGAACCATGCCTTGCGGCACATTGGAAACGATACCAACCAGGGACTCCTTGGCAAGAGCATCCATGCAGGGCTTACACGCCTTTTGCATAGGGGTTAGATCTCCCAACTGCTCAACGGGCTTGTCAGCCATGCCGTCGGGAATTAAAACAAGATACTTCATAAATTGCTCCGTGATATAATAATTCATATTATTATATCACATTACAAAAAAATATACAACACCTTTACGCAAAACATTCAAAAAAAACAAGAAAATTTGCAGGAAATTCACACCTTTGCAAGCCACGGGACTTGTAAAAACAATTAAAATATGTTATAATAGTGTCGTAAAAAACAGTTAGGAGAAAACACTTGTGAATCAACAACCAAATGAAATTCCGAGAAGTGCACGGGAGCAGACCAAAAAGCTTAAAAAGATTATTATCATCGTATTTTTCGCCATGCTTGCTTTTGCAGTTGCATATATGGCATTCTCGGTGTTCTGGGGAGATGCAATAGACCAAAAGCTGGACGAATGGTTTAACCTCGGTGCAGGGAACGAATACCAGGGAAATGACTTCACCATCATATTCTATCCGATCGATTACGAATATGACATCATGAAGGATAAAGAATATCTTGGTCTTGATCGAAAAATCTACTATTTCGCAGACAAAACGCAGCTTGGCACAATGCTGGAGCTGGATGATTCAAACCGCGACAAGCAGGCGCGCGGTGTCGTGTTATTGTGTGATTTGGTAGAAAGCATTATTATGGGTGACGCCGATGCCTACAATGCATGCTTCAGCGATTACTACTTTGAGCATAAAGGCGTTGAACCGGATCCCGGATTTACAATGACGCAGCTGTACGACATAAAGATCACCAACTTCGGAGAGCAAAAAATCACGGATAAAAAGCTTGGTACTTACACCGAATATCATTACGTGCTGCAATATTCGATCCATAAGAACAACGGTACGTTCAGAAGTGACATCGGCAGCGACGGAAGTGCCGCAACGTATATCATTATTACAGATAGAAACGGAAAGCTGCAAATTGAAGACATGTTTTACGGCTACAGATTCGGCCATTAAACAAAACACCAATAAAAAAAGAGGCACGCGCCTCTTTTTTTATTGGTGAGTAAATCAGATGGAAGCGATGCATTCGTTGACCCAAGCCAGAATGTCCGTCTTTTCCTGATCGGTAATCTTGGAATTGAAAATATTACCGCCATTGACGTACAGGGTCTTTTCACAAACGTTAGTGCCGGCAGAAGCAAGCAACGAACGCACGTAAGCGTCACCGTCGGGAGTGCCGTCGATCATCAGCGCTACGTTAGCGGTACGGGTCTTATTGAGCTCACTGATAAAGAGTCTGATATCGTCCTTCAAAGAGCCCTTGCAGGTAACGCAAAGAACAACCAATCTCTCCTTGTCACAAGAATATGCAGGAGGGATAACGTCAGCCGCATTGATATTGAGCTGAAATTCCTGCTTGATCATCTGTGTAATGGATACCAGCTTCTTTTTGCCGGGGGTGCAAAGCACGCGCATTTTAATTGCCATAATAAATCCTCCTTACCGGCAAATCAAACCGGTTTTTCTTATTATAACATATCTGAACGTGTAAAGTAAAGAGGATTTTATAAAATCGGGATTATAACCAGTTTTTCATACGTATTTTTAGTTAGGTTGCAATAAAGAACGCAAAGCGACATGGTATCTGTAAATTTTTATTTGAACAGCAGTGAATTTTATATGGAAGACTTGCTTTTAGACAAACAGTGTGATATAATAATCAAATAGAAAAGAGAGCGACGGCGGAACAGAGAAGTAGTTGCTTCGATTTACTTGATTATACAAAATCAAAGTTTTGTATAATAAAGGGGACTGATAAGCCCGTAAATTCACTTTTTCGGGACTTCCCCGGGCTTTTTTGCCGGTCACCCCTCCTTTTTTAACCTGTATTTATTCTTTGTAGCTTGACCGCCACGCAAATGTCGCTCCTGCTTGTTTTGATTCAACACGTCCTTGACGTGCAGGTATAACGCTCTGTTGACATGAGGCAAAACCTCTGTTACGTCTTTGTGTACGGTGCTTTTACTGATACCAAACCGCATTGCGGTAAATCTGACGGTTGCGTGATTTTCTATTATATAATTAGCAAGCAGTACGCATCTCTCTTTTTCTGCGGATATGTACATCATGAGTTTACCTCTTACTATGTATTTCTGCTTCTATTTTATGCAATACCGTTCACCATTATGATTTTCGGAGGTTGATTTATGCCGACTTTTCAAGATATCTCGTATAGCTGTATATTGGAAGGCATGACCTCCGTTTCCGCGCTGATTCGTGGGCGTGAGCAGCTGATCAACGATCGCAAAATCTGCGCCGTCTTGATTGATGAAACCAAAAAACGTTCCAAATACCGCGAAATCGGCTTTCTGAAAGCCAAATCCGTCGAGCACTCCTTTGACATCCGATTCGTATCAAACGACGATATAGATGCGCTGACACAAGGCTCTACACACGGTGGTATCATTGCTTTGTGCGGCGACCGTACTTATCATGATTGCTCTCAATTACCAAATACCGGCTTTTGGGTGCTGCCGGACGGCATTGAAGATCCGTTTAATCTCGGTTACGCGCTCAGATCCTTATATGCAGCCGGTGTTGACGGGATTCTTCTGCCGCCACAAAACCGCTTGTGCGTACCCGGTGTGGTTGCAAAATCTTCAGCAGGTACTTCCGAAATGCTGGATATTCGCGTCTGCAACACAGATCAAGCCATAGCGCAATTCAAGGCTGCCGGATTTCGCATTGTTTGTGCGGGCATTCGTGATTCGCAAACCATTTACGAAGCAGATCTTCGTAAGCCATTACTCCTGGTTGTAGGCGGAGAAAAGCGAGGCATATCGAGAGCTGTGCTTGACATGGCTGATCAGATCGTCCGCATCGACTACGGAAGAGCGTTTAACGGTTCTTTATCCGCCGCTTCTGCAGCAACCGTGATAGCGTTTGAGGTTCTGCACCGGAATTCATAATTCACTGTCAACATTATACAAAATCTCACTTGTAAAGGAATTCACTGTTTTGGAAAAGCAAAAGAAATTTAATATCCCCAATATTTTCAATATGAACCGTGACGGTCGAGGCGTAGATCCCGGTGAAGACACCACACCTAATCTGGTCTATTTTTTCAAGCTGACGTTTCGAAAGTTTTCTAATCTGCTCACACTAAACCTAATGATGTTTGCAATGGTCCTTCCTGTGGCTGTCGCAGTATACGTATTCTTTAACGGCCCTCAGATGCCCACCATGAGCAGCCCTGCATTTTCAGCTCTAATCGGTGCACATATGACAGATGCGGGAGGTTCAGAGCTTTTGACCAAGCTTATGACCATTCTGCCTCAAGTGAATTTTATTACTTATAACTCGTATGCAAGCTGGCTGCCCTACGTGTTGCTCGGCGTTCTTGCCATCACCTGGGGCTGGCAAAATACAGCTGTCAACTATATTCTTCGCGGTCTTGTACGCGGCGACGGCGTGTTCATGTTCTCTGATTATTTTTATGCAATTAAAAAGAATTTCAAGCAAGGCTTGGTTCTGGGATTGATCGACGCAGGCGTGATTGTTGTGCTGATTATTGATTTCATGTATACGTGGAGCGCTCGTTCGAATTACTGGTCTTATTTGATGTTCTTTGCCATTACCGCACTGATCATTGTATACCTGTTTATGAGAACGTATCTCTATTTGATGATGATCACATTCAACATTTCCCTTTACAAGATGTTGAAAAACGCTTTGATTTTCACTGCGCTGGGTATCAAGAGAAACCTGATGGCAGCCGTCGGCATCGTTATTTGCATTGCCTTGTGGGCAGCCCTTGCGTTTATAGGCTTGCAATACAATCTTGGATTTTTAATCTTTGTCCCCGCGCTGTTCTTATTCGCATATATTGCATTTATCTCAGTCTATTGCGCGTATCCCGTAATCAAGAAGCACATGATCGATCCGATCACTATCCCGTCTCAACAAGACGATGGCGAATAATCAATACAAAGCCGACCGCCGTGCGGTCGGCTTTTTTTATTGATGAGAGTTTGAAAGCAATTCGCCGGCGGTTACAAAGGTATATCCTTTCTCAAGCAAGATCGGCAAAAAGCCCTCCAATGCAGCAACCGTCGGACTATTTGCGCCTATATAGTCGTGCATGAGAATAATGTCACCATTTTTAGCATTCTGAATGATATAATCGCTGATCCGATCGGGAGGCGTGTGCGCCCAATCGCGCGTATCAAGCGTCCAGAATACGCTGGTATATCCCAGCTGCTTGACAACCGTCCTCATGCTTTCCGTCATTGCTCCTTCGGGCGGTCTGAAAAGCTTACTATGCTTCCCTGTTTGTTCGAATATCGCCTGATCACATGCCTCGATCTCATTTTTCAGTGCAATAGAATCGAGCTTTTTTGCATGCGAATGCGTGGTTGTATGATTGGCAAGCTCATGTCCACGCGCTTGCACCTCTGCTATAATACCGGGATAATTGCGGACGTTGACACCGATTACAAAGAAAGTAGCTTTTATTCCGTATTTATCCAGAACGTCAAGAATCTGCCTTGTTTGTCTGGGATGCGGTCCATCATCAAAGGTCAAAGCAATACGCTTTTCCTGCGGCTCCGATTGTGAAGCGCTGCAATTTACAGGTATACATGCAATGATAAGGCTTATAAAAAGCAAAAGGCAGATACCCCTTTTCATTACGCTTCTCCTTCTTGAATTTCATCAATCGTTGCAAATCTGTACCCTTGGCTTTTCAAAACACCGATCACATCCGAAAGTATTGCTGCATTTGTTTCTGATGTGGGATGCAGCAGCATGATCTCCCCGTTGTGCAAATTATCAAGGATCTTTTTCTTTGCTGCTTCCAAAGGCATTTGCTTTTGATTATCCCAGTCAGCGTAAGCAAAGCTCCAGAATACTGTCTTATAGCCTTGCTTTGCAACGATATTTAACGACCTTTCGTCAAATGTCCCCTCAGGCGGTCTGAAATATTTTGACATTGGCTTTCCTGTGAGATTCGTGTATGCTTGCTCAAGCTTGCAAAGCTCACTTTGCAGCTGCTCCTCGCTCAAGTGCGTAATATCCTTATGCGAATACGTGTGATTACAAACAAGATGTCCCTCGTCCGCCATGCGCACAACCAATTCAGGGTTTCTTTCAATCAAGTTTCCAAGTATGAAAAAAGATCCTTTTACAGAATGCTTTTGCATCACGTCAAGAATTTTTTCCACGTTTCCGTTTTCATACCCTGCATCAAAGGTCAGGTAAATTACCTTATCTTGATTGTGATCGGTATGCTTCTTGTCCACATAAAAGCCGTTATATCGGGTGATCCATTCAACATCAGCATCTATAGGCGGCTGCGAATGATCCGTCGTGCGTTTACAGTACCAATTGAAGCGCGGACCCGCGCCGGAAGTTATGCATAATATTGTGCATAATGTGAATATTATACACAATGTGATGCCTGCTCTCAACGATAGCGTTTTTTGCATTTTATCATCTCCTTTCTCTATTTATTATAAGAGAAATTCGTGATTGTTCTCATGGAAATACGTCCCGTGAAATTTAGGCATTTTGCACATGAATATTCATGCAAGATTGTTGAATATTGCTATTGCATTTCTTATAATTATGCAGTATAATATATTCATATTTTCAAAGCACTATCGAAAGGCATTTATCATGAAAAAACAAATCAAAAAAATCGTTCTTGCATATTCCGGCGGCCTTGACACCTCCATTATCATTCCGTGGCTCAAAGAAAATTACCCCGGATGCGAGGTCATCGCTGTATCGGGTGACGTTGGACAAGGTACGGAGCTGGACGGACTTGAGGAAAAGGCGATCAAGACGGGCGCATCCAAGCTTTATGTACTGGATCTCAAGAAGGATTACATTGAAAATTATATATATCCTTGCCTGAAGGCGGGTGCCGCTTATGAAGAATATCTGCTGGGTACCTCTCATGCACGTCCCTGTATAGCAAAAGGACTTGCGGAAATCGCTATCAAGGAAGGCGCAGATGCAATCTGCCACGGCTGTACCGGTAAGGGTAACGACCAGGTTCGCTTTGAATTGACCATCAAGGCATTCGCACCCGATATGCAGATCATCGCTCCCTGGCGCGTATGGGACATTAAATCTCGTGACGAAGAAATCGACTATGCTGAAGCGCATAATATTCCGCTCAAGATCAGCCGTGAGACCAACTACTCCAAGGATAAGAATATCTGGCATTTGTCGCACGAGGGCTTGGATCTGGAAGATCCTGCAAACGAACCTCAGTATCAAAAGCCCGGTTTCTTAGAATTGGGAGTTTGCCCTGAGCAAGCACCCGATACGCCGGCGTACTTGACCATTACGTTTGATAAGGGCATTCCCACCGCGATCGACGGCGTGGAAATGGATAG
>JAGBXH010000294.1 GCA_017629395.1 Clostridia bacterium
TACTTACCTCACTTAGTTGTTGAGCTTGTCCTCAATCTTGTTAACAGCCTCGTCCATGTAGTCGTTCTGCATCATTTCGATCCAGCCCTTATCAACCAGTGCAGCCAGCTTTGCATCCATGGGAATCTGCGCAAGCAGCTCGTAGCCGAACTGATTTGCGATCTCTGCGATGTGGCTCTCGCCGAACACGTTGATCTTCTTGCCGCAATCGGGACACAGCACATAGCTCATGTTCTCAACCAAGCCAAGCACGGGGATATCCATCATATCTGCCATGTTTGCTGCCTTTTTGACGATCATAGAAACCAGCTCCTGAGGGCTGGAAACGATGACGATGCCGTCAAGCGGAATAGACTGGAATACGGTCAGCGGTACGTCGCCCGTTCCGGGAGGGCAGTCAACGAACAGATAGTCAAGGTCAGCCCAAACGGTCTGCGACCAGAACTGCTTAACAGTGCCTGCAATGACGGGACCTCTCCATACAACGGGTCTGGTTTCGTCATCAAGCAACAGATTAACGGACATAATCTCAATGCCGGTGGTGGTTGCGGGCGGCACCATGCCGTCCTGATCGCCCTCAACGGGCTTGTTCAGACCAAACGCCTTAGGGATAGACGGGCCGGTAATGTCTGCGTCAAGAATACCGACGCGGTAGCCTCTGCGCTGCATGAGCACAGCCAGCATCGTGGTAACAAGAGATTTACCTACACCGCCCTTGCCGCTGACGACGCCAATGATATGCTTGACGTTGGTTGCGGGATGGGGTGCTTCATACATACTCTGCTTATCGCGGGAGCCGCAGTTGGCAGAGCAAGTGGAACAATTGTGGGTACATTCGGACATTTTTTAACACTTCCTTTGTAGATATTACTTTTACTCAGTTATTATACCGCACATTTACGACAAATGCAAGGGGCTTGGCAACTTTTTTGCGGATTTTGGACAAACTTTCAATTTTTTTAGTTTGCATCTTGCAATTTCGTGCAAAAAATAGTATAATGATTAGGATTGAAATAATATTATTACTTTTTTGGAGGTTCTTATGAATCAACTGCAAAAGCTTACTAACTTTAAGGGCGTGCAGGGTCCCGTTCTGACCATCGTCATGGACGGTGTTGGTCTTGCACCCGATACCATCTCCAACGCCGTTGCAGGCGCGTATACGCCCACTCTTGATGCTCTGATGAGCAAGTACCCCATGGTATCTCTCAAGGCACACGGTGTGGCTGTCGGCTTGCCCTCCGATGACGACATGGGTAACTCCGAGGTTGGTCACAACGCACTGGGCGCAGGTCAGGTATTTGCGCAGGGCGCAAAGCTGGTTTCCAACTCTATCGAGTCCGGTAAAATGTTTGCATCCGCAACATGGCAGGAGCTGATTGCCAACGTCAAGGCAAACAACTCCACGCTGCACTTTATGGGTCTGTTCTCCGACGGTAACGTGCACTCCCACATCGATCACCTCAAGGCTATGATCGAGCATGCCAAGGCTGACGGCGTTGCAACCGTTCGCGTACACATTCTGCTTGACGGTCGTGACGTTGGCGAAACCAGCGCACCCGACTACATCCTTCCCTTTGAGGATTTCCTTGCAAGCCTGAATGACAGCGCGTTTGATGCCAAGATCGCTTCCGGCGGCGGCAGAATGACCATCACCATGGACAGATACGAAGCTAACTGGAGCATGGTGGAAAAGGGCTGGAACACCCACGTGCTGGGCAACGGCAGACAGTTTGCATCCGCAATTGAGGCGTACAACACCCTGCGTGCAGAGACCGGCAAGATCGACCAGGATATTGATCCCTTCGTGATCGCTGCAGACGGCAATCCCGTTGGTACGATCGAAGACGGTGACAGCGTCATCTTCTATAACTTCCGCGGTGACCGCGCGATTGAAATCTCCAAGACCTTTGACACGCCCGAAGGCGAGTTTGACAAGTTTGACCGCGTTCGTTACCCCAAGGTCGTTTACGCAGGCATGCTGGAGTATGACGGCGACTTGCATATTCCCTCCAAGTATCTGGTAAATCCCCCCGAGATCTCCAACACCATGGGCGAGTACCTTGCAAACACCGGTGTTGCACAGTATGCCATCTCCGAGACCCAGAAGTACGGTCACGTGACTTATTTCTGGAACGGCAACAAGTCCGGCAAGTTCTCCGAGGAGCTGGAAACCTACGTAGAGATTCCCTCCGACGTCGTTCCCTTTGAGCAGCGTCCCTGGATGAAGTGCGCAGAGATCACCGACGAGCTGATCAACGCTTTACGCGAAGGCAAGTACACCTACTATCGTGTCAACTTCCCCAACGGCGACATGGTTGGTCATACCGGTTCTTTGGCAGCGACTCGTTGCTCCATGGAAGCACTTGATCTGCAGCTTGCTCGCATTCTCAAGGTCGTTGACGAGCTTGGCGGCGTGGCACTGATCACCGCTGACCACGGCAACGCTGACGAGATGTACGAGATGGACAAGAAGACCAAGCAGCCCAAGGCTGACAAGAACGGCAACTTCAAGGCGAAAACCAGCCATACCCTCAACCCCGTTCCCTGCATCATTTACGACAACACCGATGCAAAGAACTTCTACAGTGTCAAGGCAGATAACGGCAACTTCGGTCTTTCCAACGTCGCAGCTACCATGGTTAACCTCATGGGTTACAAGGCTCCCGAGATGTGGAATGAGTCGATTATTGACGTAGAGTAATTTATAAACCAATCAAAAAGGACGCAACCGCGGTTGCGTCCTTTATTTTATCAGGCTCTTTACAGTAGTTTCAATGCACTTGGTATCAATCCCTGCGGTGGTATAAACCGATTCGTTCTTGGTCTGTACGACGAAGTTATCGTCAACTGCCATGATTGCGTGTTCTGCAAGGGTTCCCTGTCTGCGCATCGCATCGGACAGCATCATGCCAAATCCGCCTGCGCGAATCTCCTCTTCAAGGAAGACAATGGGTGTTTCGGGGTTACCAATCAGTTCTGCGATGCGAGCAGCGAGCTTATCATAGGGCTTGATATATTCGCACAGCAAAA
>JAGBXH010000295.1 GCA_017629395.1 Clostridia bacterium
AACGCCTCCAGGGTATCCACGAACTGTGCAAAGTCCACGTTGAGCTTGTCAATATCCGCCAGCATGATCATGGCAAAATACTCCTGCAGCACGCTTTGCGAAATATCCACGATATTCGCGCCCAGCTCCGCGCAAACGCCTGCCACGCCTGCAATGATGCCCATGCTGTCCTTACCCGTTACCGTAATTACTGCCTTCATGTTTCGTACCTCCGTCTGTGTACTTTAGTTAGTTACATTCATTATACTATATATTCGCGCACGATGCAAGAGAAATCGTATAAAAAATCACACAAATCGGTTGAAAAGGAAGGGGATCCGTGTTATAATAAAAGCACAAAGCACATCCGGGAGGTCACTTATGAATCAATACGAATACATCGTCAAGCAAAAGAGCGAGGGCGTATGGAAATTGCGCCGCACGCTGATGATCTGCGGCTACGTGGCATTCAACCTCGCCTACCTGTTCGCCTTTTTGTTCTCCTTCCCCTGGGCGGTCACCTTTCTGCCGCTGCTTGACTGGGTGCTGATCTACTTTACCTGGCGTTACGTCAGCCCCGAATACGAATATTCCACGCTCTCGGGCGAGATCACCTTTACCACCATCTTTGGCGGCAAATCCAGACGCAAGCTGTTTACGATCAACATCCGCGATTTCCAGAAAATCGCCCCCTACGACGAGGCGGCAGAGGCTTACGTGAGCGCGCAGAAGTGCAACCGCGACTTCAGGTGCATGTCCTCCCTCTACGCCCCCGACCTCTATTACGGCATTTTCATGCTGGGAGAGGAAAAATGCGTCGTTTACTTTGAAGTGACGGAGCGTGCGCTGAAAATTCTGAAATATTACAATATCGGCACGGTGGTCGTTCCCACCACCAAATAAGGAGGCATAGCATGGCACAGAAAAATCAACGTGAATTCACCCTGCACATGTCCGAGGACATGCTGCGCAAGTTTATCTTTATCTCCGAGAAGGAGGGCAGAACGCCCAACAATCAGTTCCTTTTCATGCTGCGTAACAGCGTTGCCTACTATGAAAAGACCAAGGGCAGAATCTCCCAGGCGGATCTTGCCAAGATCGACCTGAGTGCCTTTGAAGACGAGAAAGGAGCCGAGAATGAAAACGGTTGATAACAAGCACCTGCCTCTCAAGATCACGCACGAGCTGGTATGGGACCCGAATTGGACCGATGACGAGCTGCGCGCCTTTCTCAAGGGCCGCCTGCAATCCCTTGCAGACAAGGGCTTTGGCGGCGTGGTGACCAACGTATCGGGACGCAATTACGCCCGCGACCCCGAGGAATGGCGTAAGATGGCAATTGTCGTTGATACCGCTTGTGAGATGGGCATGCGCGTATGGCTCTACGACGAAAAGGGCTACCCCAGCGGCGGCGCGGGCGGCTTGACCGTGGACGCCAACCCCGACTTTGAAGCCGTGGGCTTGGTCATGCTCACGCACGAGCTTGCCCCCGGAGAGAGCTTTACGCAAGAATTGCCGCGCGGACATGAATGCTTTATGCACGCGGCTGCATACCCCTGCAAGGACGGCAAGATCACCGATTTTTCCTTTATTCACGGGGTTTACGGCAAGACGACCGATCCCGTCACCTTGGAAAACGACTCCGACGAGCCCGCCCTTGCCTGCTTCTTTATCAAAAAGCGTTTGTACGAGGGCACGCACGCCCAGCACAACGTGTGCGAGGCGCGCCGCTACATTGACGTGACCAACCCCGACGCTATCCGCGAGTTTATCCGCAACACCTACGAGCCCTATTATGCATACACCAAGCACCACTTGGCAGAGGGTGACGGCAAGATCGAGGCAATGTTCACCGACGAGCCCTCCTTCATGGGCTGCTACATCAACGCGGGCATCTATCCGTCAAGCGTGCACGACCAATACGACGACACGCTGCCGCTTTACCCCGTAGTCAGCTTCGGGCGCGATATGGAAAACCAGTTCCGCGCACGCTACGGCTACCCCATTGAGGCGGCATTCATCTATCTGTTCACGGGCGAGGGGGAGGTTGCCAAGCAAAAACGATACGACTACTATCGCCTGCTCTCAGACCTTTACGAGCAGAGCTACTTTGCCCAGCTTTCCAACTGGTGCGACAGGCACGGGCTGCCCTTCTCGGGTCATATTCTCTTAGAAGACGACATTCGCCACCACGTGGTGTTTGAGGGCAATTTCTTTGCACTTTTGCGCCACATGCACGTCCCGGGCATTGATATGCTGCATTCTATCCCCACCTTGGTGCACAGAGATGCATTTACGCCCAAGCTGGTTTCCTCGATCGCACACGCCTACGGACGTCCGCACGTCATGAGCGAGGTTTCTGCGCACGCACAGGGCGGCAAGGTCACACCCATGCAAATGTACGCCTCCATGAGCCTGCAATACGCGCTGGGCGTGGACACCTTTACCTCCTATTACAGCGAAAAGCAGGCAGAGCCGGAGCTTTACCGGCAGCTCAACGAGGCGCTTGGCAGAGCAGACGCGCTCATGCAGGGCAGACACCGCGCAAACGTCATGCTCTATTACCCCATTGAGACCTTCCAGATGCATCACAAGGGCTCGGCTGTCTTTTACGGCGAATATTGCGCCGAGGAAAACGCTTGCGCCGAAGGACTGCGCACCCTTTTCTACGGGCTGCTTGACCACCAGATGCTCTTTGATTTCACCGATTGCGACTACTTAGAAAAATGCCGCGTGGAAAACGGCTTCCTGATCACGCCGCAGCACCAATACTACTCTGTGCTCGTGCTGCCTCCTATGGAGCTGACCGATCGCCTTGCTTCGATCCTGCAGAGATTTGCAGATCAAGGCTTGACCATTCTCGCCCCACAGCATGAGTTATTCCCCGCACTTTCAAAGACCAAATTCGCCACTTTGGCACAAAATACGGCAGATTTAATCAACCTTATCCCCACCGACGAATTTTCTTGCTACGCTCCCGCTCCCATTGCGGGCGTGGTCTGCAGATTTGCAACGCGCATGGGCGGCGCAAGATTCCTCTTTGCCAATGCAGAGGAAAAGGAGCAGGTTGTGGAAGTCATTCTGCGCGGCACGCTGCGCGAGCCCGTGCTCTACTCGCCCCTGCGCAACACCGTCGAGCCTGCCGAATTTGAGCGCATAGACGATCGCACCGTCCGCGCGAAATTCAAGATAGCACCGCTTGAAACCGTCATCGTGCTGGGAAAAGAGAATATTCAATAAAAAACAGCCCCATTGGGCTGCGTAAATAGCGGAATCATAAGCAAAACGAAAGCAGAAGTCTTTAATGGGCTTCTGCTTTTGCTATGGAGATATTACGCGCAGAAACCGATTGTTTTCGCGCTCTCCCCCCTGCGCTTGGCACAGGGCAGCGCTGATATCCCCCCCTCCCGGAGGGGGGCTATGTAGGTGGTCTGCTCATTCTTTTTAAGTTGACCGCTGAATTATCGGTTTTCACACAGATTTCGATATCTCAAGTTACCGGTGTCAGTTGCGTTTCGGTTTAGAAAAGCGAGATGCTACCATCATAGCCCCCCTCCGGGAGGGGGGAAGGCTGGCGCAG
>JAGBXH010000296.1 GCA_017629395.1 Clostridia bacterium
ACCCTCGGTCAAGCCTGTTGCCGTACAAGTGGGGGCAACAGCAGCGTCAATTACTTCGGTGTGACCCAGCGCGTCAACAGTTTCCTGCGCAATCAGAACCTCGTTGCATACCGAGCAATGCTTGCCTTCTGTCAAACCGGTTGCGGTGCAAGTGGGAGCAACAGCGGCGTCAATGACTTCGGTATGTCCAAGTGCGTCAAGTGCCTGTTTTTCCGCCTCGCCGCACGCGCAGGTGCGCTTTTGCTCACCCTGCTCGGTGCAGGTGGACTCTTTGACGGTCGCCCATTCACCAAACACATGCACGTGCGCCTCGGTTTCGGGCGCAGACGTTTCCCCACCGTTCGTTTGATCCGACGGCACAGACGTTTCCGCATTTGTTCCTGCGGGTTGCGGATCGGGCTTGTCACCATCGCAAGCAGCCAGTATAATCATGGCTACCAGTAACGCAATACAAAGAAGCCCTATGCGATGTTTGAAAGTGTGCATAAATACCTCCAAGATATGTATAATATAGCAAATTATAGCACCGTATGGTGTTATTTGTCAACACCTTATGGTGTTTTTTTATATAATAACTATGTATAATAATAAATATAATAATTAGAAAAAGGGGGGGCTATTATGTTCGTTTATCGGAGAGTCAAAGATTTGCGCGAGGATCACGACCTGACGCAAAAACAGGTTGCAAAGCTGTTAAACATGCAGCTGACCGTGTACCGCCGCTATGAAAAAGGCGAGCGTGAGCTACCCTTATGGGTTGCCATTCGCTTGGCGGATTACTATCAGGTCACGCTGGATTATTTGGTTGGAAGATCGTAAAGAGGCTGCCGAGCGGGGCAGCTTTTTTACTTTCTTAGGAGCACGTGCAACGCAGTGAAAAATCGTTTTTTACATTTTTTGCACATGGCACGACAGGCTTGTACGTCTTCAAAGCATGGCATCACTCCTTTAAGTAATATTACCCTCCATTACTATAAGTATAGTTTTTTGGCAAAACCTCTCACGTTTTTCCAAAAAATTTTTATAAAAAAGAGGCGGATATGAAATCCGCCCCTACAGATGTCTGAGTGACCCTCCCCTACCCTACGATGAAACGCAGAAAAACCGCTCCGAGGAGCGGTTTTTCGACTATATTTCAAGGTTGTGTCACACGATCAGATATTTGCACCCCTCGATGGATGCGGGGGCGTCTGCGGGGGCGTCTGCGTCCAGATCGTTGGCTTTACGCACGGCACCAAGCGCGGTGGCGTACCGCTTGGCAACGCTCCAAAGAGAGTCGCCCTGCGCAGGATAGCACACGGTAAACGCACCGCCCGCGCGTTCTTTTCCCTCACCGAAGCTGACGCTGCGCAGCACGCTGACAGGAGCGGTATCCCACAGCTCGGCAGCGCACGCGATCTCGGCATCCACACCGATCCTCTCACCGTCCACCCGTGCGCGGCAGGAAAGCACCTGCACGTGCGCGCGCCAATCCTCGGGCGCACGGGCGCATTCCAGCTCATACCTCCAGGGCATGCTGATCTCATGCGGCGAGACCTCCCCGTCTGCACTCATCAGCACCACGTAATGCGCTGTGCCGCTGAGCGTGCACCTGCCCTTTTCCCAGCTCATCTGCTCGGCATCCGCGCTGCCGCACACGTCCACGATGCTGCCGCCTGCGGGAATCTCCGCCTCCGCAAGGGACAGGCTGTCACTCTGCGTGAAATTACCGCCCAGCGCACGGATCGCCACGGGCAGCGCGTACGCTTCGTGCACACACTCGCATTCGCGCTTGATGGAAAAAATGTCCTTGGTATAGCACACGGGACGATTGCGCATCACGTGCGCCTTGAGCAGCACGCTCAGCTCAGCATGCATATACGTTTCCTCCACCGACACGCTCAGCTCTGCGCAGCAGCCCGTCACGCAGCATTCGCATCCCACTCTTGCCGCACTCACCGCAATGCTGCCGGAAAACGGCAGCTTTCTCGTCAGATACGTGGGCATGGGATCGGGCAGGCTGCCCATCTCCTCGGCGCTCATCATGAGCTTGAGCTCGACCTCGCCGCGGCAATTGACTACGCCCTCTCCCGCGACTGCCTCCTGCACGTGCACCTGCCCCTCGGCGCACACAAGACGCATATTTCTGCCGCGCGCATCGTGCAAAATATCCTCACTCAGACGCACCGCCTCGCTGACACCGCAGCCGATCTGCGCCAAGGTCTGCTCCCCTTGCAGCCGCTCCACGGAAAAAGGATCGACAACGCCCCGGCTTTGCTCGGCAGCGGGCAGCATACCGTAAATGCGTACGTCAGAGCGCAGGCGGCAACGGATGCTCAGCTTGCGCGGTGCGCTGACCCTGCCCACCACGCTCTCGGGCTCAACGTCTGCCATGCAAAGATCCACCTCGCACTCCCCCTGCTCAAAGGGCACACTTAAGGCATACTCCGTATGCAAGGGAGCGCAGTACAACCCGCCGTCGTTTCCCATGTACAGCACGTAATAGTCCAGCGTACCCGTAAACTCTGCATTCCCCGATCCCGCGTAAGGCTCTGCGGGCAGCACGCAGGGGCGGATGCGCAACAGGCGTTTGATCTCGGGCTGATAATCGGGCAGCGAAAAATCCCCCGACACCTCACTCAGTACGGTCTTTTGGCAAAGGGGGATCTGCATCCCCTCGTGATTGGTTAACAAATTCATGGCAAGCATCTCCTTTTGGTTTTTCGCTACAAGATATGCTTGCCAAAGCAAAAATATGAAAAACGGAGACCACTTCTCGTCGGTCTCCGTCAATCTTTACTTTTTCGCTCCGCCCTTGATCTCCTTATAGAACGCAGCTCTTGCCGCATTGTAATAAGGCCATACGTACACAAGCGCAAGCCCCAGCGTCAGCACGCTCAAAAGCATCCAGCCGGTAAAGGACAGATCCAGTAAAAACAGCTGCCACTTGTGCCCTTTCATGATCGCACGGCTTTTGGTAATGGCGTCACTTATGCGCATGTCCGGCTTTTCCGTCATGATATAAGGCGTCATGGCGTATGCGTAATACTTGATCATACCCGGGATCAAAAGCAGCAACGACCATAACACGATATACAGCCCCGTAAGCAATGACGCACCCCATTTTTTGAGGAATTTTTTGAACATACCGCTAAACAGCACGCCCACCCTTGCCTTTTTTGCCTTGACCAGCTCCAGGCAGAACGCCGCATATCCATAGACAAGCACCCCCGAAAAGATCGTACCGATGCCCGTAGCCTCCAGCGCGGCAAACAGCACCGCATACAGCAAAAGTGCCACGATTGCGCCAAGCCAATTCCCCTTGAGCGCAGCCTTTGCCTTTAATTTTACTTTTTTGATCATATCAAATCTCCTGAAAATTGCACGTGTTGTGTGTAATGCAGCTCTGCAAGCACCTTTTCCCAACGATCCCGAACGTTGCTTTCGGGATCCTGCTCGATCACGGGCACAAAGCCCGCGTCCAGATAGGTCTTGATGGCTGCCAAGCGAAAATCGTCGGTGGTCAGCACGCTATACGTGCATCCGCGCGCTTCAAGCTCGGTAAGCGCATAGCGCAGCATGGCATGCCCGATTCCCCTGCCCCGCACGTCGGGCGCAGCGGCTACCATGTGAATATAGCCCTCGTGCCCATGACACACCGCCGCCGTGGTGGCAACGCGTCTGCCCGTGCTCTGCTCGACCACAAAGAAAAGGTCACGCGCGGGACACAGATCGGGATAGTGCAGTATCGTATCCACAAACCATTTTTCCTCCTTGGTGGGAATCAATGCTTCAAAGCACAGCTCCAGCCAATCGTCGATCTGCTCCCGTCTGCCGTCAAAAAACTCATAGCCATACCCCTGCGGCAGCTCTCTGCTCTCTACGGGTGCGCTTTCGCGGCGCATTCTCAGTTGCTTCATAAAACCTCTCTATAATTACAAAACCGCAGCCTGCGCTGCGGTTTTGCATGACTGTTTATTAGCCCTTGATTGCCTTGAGCTCTTCGTAGAACTGTGCTCTGGTTGCAGCGTAGTAAGGATTTACGTACAGCAGGTTGAGAACAGTGCCAAGTACGGGGATACCGCCAAGGAGTCTCCAGCCGATGAAGGACAGGTCGAGCACGAACAGCTTCCACTTGTAGCCGTTCATCATCTCGCGGCTCTTGGTGATTGCTTCGTTAGCAGTCATCTCAGGGTTGTCAAGCAGGATGAACTCGGTCATTGCGTATGCATAGCCCTTAATGATAGCAGGGATGAAGAACAGCAGAGACCACAGTGCAAGATACAGGACCTGGAGCCAGTAGGTGCCCAGCTTCTTGAAGAAGCCTTCGAAGGAAGCGTTAAACAGGGTGGAGAACTTGATGTCACCGGCACGGATAACGCTCAGGTAGAATGCAGCAAAGCCGAATTCCAGTACAACAGCAGCAAGGCTTACGATCCAGCCGATTACGGGGATCAGGGTAACAGCGTAGTTGATACCGGTCAGAGCCAAGCCAACCAGAATAGCAACGCCCCAGTGACCCTTCAGAGCAGCCTTAGCCTGCTTTTTGAGTTCAGATCTTTTCATAATAAACCTCCGTTTATGGAAATAATGTGGAAACAAAGGCTTATCAACAATTTCTGCAAATGCACCTTTCTTTCTTATCAATAAGTATAGCACCGATAAGAAAAATTGTCAAGTAATTTGCAAACATTTTTTGTCGATTCTATAAGAAAAGTATTGTGTAAATTCAAATTTTGCGCTATAATAAAGACAGATCACACACAGCCGAAAGGAGACTTGACATCATGCAGCAAACACCTGATTTTTCCCGCGCAAGAGAAATACTGCAAAACGGCTTGGAGGCGGGCGCATACCCCTGCATTGCCTATGCCATCGGATGCGGCGAGGCGGTACTGGACAGCGGATTTATGGGAAACAAGCAAGTAAATCCCGAAATTCTCCCCTTGGAGCGCGACACCCTGTTTGACCTTGCGTCTCTTTCCAAGCTTGTATCCACCACCATGGTGGCGCTGCGCATGCTGGAGCAGGGTAAAATTGAGCTGACAGATCCCCTTTCGCGTTATTTTGAAATTCCCGAGGACGCCCCCGGGGGCAGAGGCGACGTGACCATCCGTCACCTTATGAACCACAATTCGGGCTTGACACCGCACATTCCGCTTTGGACACAGACCGACGATCCTGCAAATGCGACAGACGTGATCCTGCGCTCCAAGCCCTGGTGCGCACCCGGTGAGCAGGTGCACTACTCCTGCATGGGATACATCCTTTTACAAAAGATCCTGGAGCAGGTAGGCGGCGCGCCCTTAGACGAGCTGGCAAAGCACTATGTATTCGAGCCCTTGGGCATGCATGGCACCTGCTATAACCCCACCACCAAAAACGTGGTCACCACCGAGTTTTCCGCCCTGCACGGCGAGTACCTTTGCGGACGCGTGCACGACGAAAACGCTTCCTTTATGGGTGGCGTTTCGGGCAACGCGGGCGTGTTCTCGCCTCTGGACGATATGATCAAATTTGCGCGCATGATCGCAGCCGGCGGCGTGCTTGACGGCAATATGTTCCTCAATCCCCGCACCTTTGAGAAAGCCATATACAACGCCACCCCGGGCAAAAACGAAGATCGCGGTCTTGGATTCCAGCTCACGCCCTCCTTCTCTTACATGACGGGCGCGCTGTTTTCCGAGGGCAGCTACGGTCACACGGGCTTTACGGGCACGGCACTTTACGTAGATCGCGAAAGCCGCCTGTGGGGTATGATTTTGACCAACGCAGTGCATTTCGGGCGTAACAAGACCGAGCTCTTCCGCACGCGCAGACTATTTTTCAACAGCTTTGCGGATGCATTTTTCCGCGCACAATAATTTACAAAATCCGCTTGCATGTGACGCTGCAGGCATGCTATAATTGACCGTAGAAAATACTTGGAGGTACACATGGAACAGATCTATACCATACCCGTCAACGAGGCGTTTGAGGCATCCGCCGCCGATCACGCGCTGGGCTGTCCCTTTTGCGCCATTTACAATAAATTGGAGGAAAACGAGCTGGATCTGATCTTAGGTGCATCCATGATGGAGCCCGACATTCGCATCCGCACCAATGAGGAGGGCTTTTGCCGCACGCATTACGATATGATGTTCGTGCGCAAGAACCGCCTTGGCATGGCGTTGACCTTGGAAAGCCACCTTGATCAGCTGCGCAAGGAAATTTCGGGCAATCCTGCCAAATCCTCCAAGCGCATTGATAAGCTGGAGTGCTCCTGCTACGTTTGTAACCGCATCGCCTTCCATTTTGAGCACATGGTTGGCACGGCTGTGCTGCTGTGGAATACCGACGAGGAGTTCCCTGCCAAGCTCAAATCCCAGCCCTATTTCTGCCTGCCGCACTACAAAAAGCTCTTGCAATACGGGCAGGGTCGCTTGCCAAGAAAAAAGATAGCCGCGTTTATGGACGACGTGGAGGGCGTGGAGCTCAGCTATTTTGACGAGCTGCGAGAGGACGTCAGCTGGTTTTGCAAAAAATTCGACTACCGTTACGACGACGAGCCCTGGTACAACTCCAAGGACGCCGTGGAGCGTGCCTTCAAATTCCTGCGCTCCGATTTACATAAAGGCGATAAGCCCAAGAAAAACTAACGAGGTACCACTATGATCGATCTGCTTTCCTTACACAAGCTGTTCATCGGCAATCATATCAAAGAGGGTGACACCGTGGTGGATTTTACCATGGGAAACGGTCACGATACTGCATTTTTATCCAAAGCCGTAGGCGAGAGCGGACACGTATACGCCTTTGATATTCAGGCGCAGGCGGTGGAGTCCACCCGCAAAAACCTTGCCGAGCAGGGCTGCCCCGAAAACTATACGCTCATCCACGACTCCCACCACAAGGTCAAGGAATACGTCAAAACGCCCTTCCGCGTGGGAATGTTCAATCTCGGCTGGCTGCCCGGCGGTGACAAATCCATTACCACCATGCGCCAGACCACTCTGCCCGCCATCCGCGATGCTATTGAGCTGCTTGACCGCGACGGCATTCTCAACATTGCCATCTATCCCGGACACAAGGAGGGCGACGAGGAGGGCAAGCTGGTATGCGAATACCTTGCCTCTCTTTCCCGATTCAAGGTATGCGTCACGCGCGTACAGATCATCAATTCCCCCACCTCGCCTTATTTTTTGATGGTGGAAACCAAGCCGTAAGGAGATCTTATGAATATTTTCAAAGCAATCCTGCTACCTCTGTGCCTGATCTGCGGCATGACGATGACTGCGGGCTGCAATCAAATCGAAAATTCCGAATATATCTACACCGAGAACAGCGAATATCTGGTGCTGCTCAATAAGACCCACCCCTCGGGCGAGAGTTACTGTCCGCCCGATCTGACAGCGCTTGACAGCACGCTGACGCTGTACGGCAAGGAGGTCGAGCTGCGTCTGTACGCTGCCAAGGCTGCGGAAACAATGATCCGGGAGCTGCACGCGCAAGGGTACACCGACATTGTGGTGACCAGCGGCTACCGCTCCTATGCATATCAGAGCACGCTGTTTTACACCTATCTGAGCCAAGAGGCTGCCGCACATCCGAATTGGAGCGAGGCGCAGGTCAAAGAGTACGTGCTGACCTACTCGGCAGCTCCCGGCACCAGCGAGCACCACACGGGTAACGCCATTGACCTCATCAGCACCAATTACGTGGTCCTTGACGAAACCTTTGCGCAAAACCCCGCCTATGAGTGGCTGCAGCAAAATGCACACCGCTACGGCTTCATTTTGCGCTATCCCGCCGATAAGACCGAGATTACCGGTTACTCCTACGAGCCCTGGCATTACCGCTTTGTTGGCGCTGCGGCAGCAACCGAGATACACGAGCACGGCTTGACTTTGGAAGAATACCTTGGCATTTTAGATTGAGGAGGACAATATGAACGTAGAACAAATTCTTGCAGGCATGACACTGGAAGAAAAGGTAGGTCAGATGTTTGTTACCCGCCGTCCGCAGGATGACGAGGTTGCTATGAAATGTGTGACCGATTATCACTTAGGCGGCTTTACTCTGTACGCCGTGGACTTTGCAAACCGCACACCCGAAGAGGTGCGCGCGCTGATCGCATCCTATCAAGAGGCTTCCTTTGTCCCCATGTTTATTGCGGTGGACTGCGAGGGCGGCACGGTAGTACGCGCCTCCAAGTACCCTGTATTCCGCGCACAGCCCTTCCCCTCTCCCCGTGAGCTGATTGCCGAGGGCGGCATGGATGCCGTGCGCAAGGATACCTTAGAAAAGGCAGATCTTTTGCTGGATCTTGGTGTGAACTTCAACTATGCGCCCGTTTGTGATATGTCGGGTAACCCCGATTGCTTTATCTACAAGCGCACTGCCTCGCACGATCCCGAAGAAACCGCAGAATTCATCCAAACCGTCGTCACCGCCATGAACCAAAAGGGGCTTGTGGGCAGCCTCAAGCACTTCCCCGGCTACGGTGACAACGTGGACACCCACACCTCCATTGCGCGTGACGACCGCGACATGGAAACCTTTATGACGCGTGACCTTGCCCCCTTCCGCGCAGGCATTGCCGCAGGCGCACCCGTGGTCATGGTGGCGCACAACATCGTTTCCTGCATGGATGCCGAAATTCCCGCGTCGCTCTCCCCTGCCGTACATAAGCTGTTGCGCGAGGAGATGGGCTATGAGGGCTTGATCATCACCGACTCGCTGGATATGAACGCCATTACCCTGTACACGGGTGACCGCGCAAGCGCGGTGCAGGCGGTGCTTTCGGGCAACGATCTGCTTTGCTGCTCCTCTTACGACAAGCAGTACCCCGCCGTGCTGGACGCTGTGCGCGACGGCACTATCCCCGAGGAAATGATCGACAACGCTGTGCGCAAGATCCTCTCTCTCAAGGAAAAAATGCTCAAATAAAGGAGACACCCAAATGGAACTCAATCAAGCATGCGAGCAGCTGCGCGAGCTGCAAGAAAAGCTGAGCGCATTCGGTCACGCCATGGCGTTGATCTATTTTGACGGTGCAACCACCGCCCCCAAGGGCACAGCCGCCAACCGCGGACAGACGCTCTCGATCCTCAGCCGTGAAAGCTACCTGCTCTCCACGGGGGAGCAAACCGTTGCATTACTTACTTATCTGGACGGGCACAAGGACGAGCTGGACGCCAAGACCGCGCGTCAGGTCGAGATCCTTTACAAGGACATCAAGGAAATGCAAAAGATTCCCATGGAGGAATACGTAGCGTACCAGCAGGTGCTGGTAGAGGCAGACGACGCCTGGCATACCGCAAAGGAAACCAACGATTTTGCCCTGTTCTGCCCTTACCTTGAACAGATCTTTGCAACCGAGCGTCGCTTTGCTGCCTATTGCGCACCCGATATGCACCCCTATAACTACTGCCTTGACAAATACGAAGAGGGCTTGACCATGGAAAAGTGCGACGAATTCTTCGGTACGCTGCGCAGCCGTCTGGTTCCTCTGATCGCAAAAATCGGCGCGGCGCAGCAGGTGTCCGACGCCTGCATCTTGGGTGATTTCCCCGAGCATGAGCAGGAGAAATTCTCTCTTACCCTGATGCAGACCATGGGCATTGACATGGCGCATTGCGGGCTGGGCACGACCGAGCATCCCTTCACCACCAGCCTCGGCTCGCACCACGACGTGCGTATTACCACCAACTACGACCGCGGCAACCTTGCAAGCTCGATGTTCAGCGTTATTCACGAGGGCGGTCACGCGCTTTATGATCTGAATTCCGACGATTCCCTTGCCTATACCGTGCTGGACGGCGGCGTTTCCATGGGCATTCACGAAAGCCAGAGCCGCTTTTACGAAAACCTGCTTGGCAGAAGCCGCGCGTTCGTGGGCTACATTTTCCCCAAGATGCAGGAGTGCTTCAAAGCGCAGCTTGCAAACTGCACGGCAGAGGACGTTTACCGCGCCATCAACAAGGTCACGCCCTCGCTGATCCGCACCGAGGCAGACGAGGTTACCTATTGCTTGCACGTGATGGTGCGCTACGAGCTGGAAAAGAAGGTCATGTCCGGCGAGCTGGAAGTCAAAGACCTGCCCGCTGCATGGAACGCGCTTTACAAGGAATACCTTGGCGTGGACGTGCCCGACGACACCCACGGTGTGCTGCAGGACAGCCATTGGTCGGGCGGCGGCATCGGCTACTTCCCCTCCTACGCGCTGGGCAGTGCCTACGGCGCACAGCTGCTTGCCAAGATGCGCGAGAGCGTGGACGTGGACGCCTGCTTGGCTGCGGGTGATTTTGCACCCATCAACGCATGGAACCGCGCGCACATCTGGCGTCACGGTTGCCAAAAGAAGCCCGGTCAGCTGCTTGCCGACGTGCTGGGATGCGACTTTGATCCCACCTACTACACCGATTATCTGGAAAAGAAATATACCGAGCTTTACGGACTATAAGATGAAACAAGCCCTTGCCGCATGGCAAGGGCTTGTTATTTTCACAATTTTTCACGCCGTTTCCAGCTTTTCAAGCACGTAGGGCTCAATTTCGGCATAGGGCTTTTCCAACACCACGGAAAGCTCGTGATAGAGCGAGAGCTTGGCGTTTCGCTCAAAATCCGAATCGGTTTCGGACAGACGCTTATGCGCGGCGATCATATCTGCGCGGCGGCGGCGCACGGTCTTGATCAGGCTGACGTACTTGACGGGATCGCAGGACTGCATGGTCTGCCTATAGATATCGCGGCGC
>JAGBXH010000003.1 GCA_017629395.1 Clostridia bacterium
ACGTCAACCGCTTTGCAGTCGAGATGCAGGTGCAGATGCACGGCATGGGTTACCGCGTCTTCAGCGTCAAAAAGCAGGCTGCAAGCATCAAGACCGCAATTTCTTACGCCGAGCGCAGCATGGAGAACGAGTTCCTTGCCGTCCGCATCAACCAAAACGGTACGGTGGACGTGACCGATAAGCGCACGGGACGCGTCTATGCGGGACAAAACCTCTTTGAGGACACGCACGACGTGGGCAACCTGTATAACTACGTGCAAGCAGAGGGTGACGTTGCCGTGACCACCGCAAATGCGGCAGCCGACGTTGCGCTGCACGAGATCACCCCTTGGTCGGTGACCTTCAAGGTGACCGTGCCCATGGCGATCGATGCCGATATTACCACCTACGTCACGCTTTCCGATAAGATCGCACGCGTGGATTTCAAGACCGTGGTCACCAACCGCGCCGAAGATCACCGTCTGCGCGCGCTGTTCACCTCGGATATCGCAACCGAGCACGTGTACGCAGAGGGTCAGTTTGACGTGGTGCGCCGCGACATTACCCCCTCCTCCATGTGGAAAAACCCCTGCAACGCCCAGCGCGTGCAGGCATTCGTGACCCTGGAATCCGAGTGCGGCACAGACGCGCTGATGGTTGCCAATCGCGGACTTTGCGAGTACGAGGTACTGCGCGACGGGCGCAACACCTTGGCGATCACGCTGCTGCGTGCGATCGGCGAGATTGGCGACTGGGGCGTCTTCCCCACCCCGTTGGGACAGAAGAAGGGCACGTGGACGCTGGAATATTCCATGATTCCCTACGCTATTGACGACCGCGCCGACGCATACCGCGAGGGCTACACCTTTGCATACCCTTCCGCTGCCGCCATCGGCACGACCAAGCACGAGGGCACGCTTGCCGACACGGCAGATTACGTGCGCTTTGACAACGAGCACGTGCGCATGACCGCCTTTAAGAAGGCGGAGGAGCGCGAGAGTGCGATCCTGCGTCTGTTCAATACCACGGATGCCGTAATCAGCCTGAGCATGGACGTCCCTGCCTTCAAGCAGGCGTGGCTGACCAACCTTGCCGAGGTACGCGAGTGCGAGCTGACCGTCAAGGACGGCAAGATCGCTTTGGAAATCCCCGCCAAGAAGATTCTGACTATCGAGCTGGCATAAAAATACGACACTTCAAAAGGCTGAGTTCAAACGAACTCAGCCTCTATTGCATTTGCGAAGATGTGAAAGAGCGTCCGTGTGATGCACCTCATCCAAACGGACATTCTCTTGCAAAACTAATCAAATTCATAGACAAAATAGTACAAGAAAAGGGCTGAGTGAATGACTCAGCCCCTTTTTCTCTTTCTATAAAACACCGCGCCGATTGTCATGATAACTGCAAACACGATCAGGTAAAACAGCACGGGGAACGCGAACTCGCCCTTTGCCGCAGCCTCGCGGTACGGGCGGATGCCGTGCGCATACACCGCCACGAACACCATAAACAGCGAGGCCATGACCGCCAGAATCGGCATCACGGCATTTTTGAAGACGTTCCGTTTGCCCTCCTTGACGGCAAACATCACAAACATGGGGATATACATGGCATAGGTGGTGATAATGGGCAGCTCGGACGAATCAAAGCTGAACGCGCCAAAGATGGGCGCGGTCAGATTTGCACCGTAGAAATAGAAATACCACGCGCCGCAGATGACAAGTGCCAGCACGCCCGCGTTTCCGGGCATGTTGGTCTGTGCATCCACCGCTGACAGCAGCTCGGGGCGAGGCCCCTTGCCGCGCATGGCAATCGAATACACCGCACGCGGACACGCGATCATCAATCCGTTGAGCGTACCAAGGCAAGAGATGACCACAAAGGCGCTGAGCACCGTGCCGCCCACGTTGCCAAGCAAATTTTTAATAGCGGTCGTTGCGCCCTCCTTCATGAGTACGTCGGTCGACGCTCCTCCCGTCAATCCTATAAAATACAGAATATACACCGCCATAATAATGAGTGTGCCGATGACCAGCGCACGCGGCAAATCCCGCTTGGGATTTTTGAGCTCTGCGTTGATGGACGTTGCCACACACCAGCCCTCATAGGCAAAGACCGCTGCTGCAATGCCCGAAAATACGCTGGAAAAATCCGCTCCTTCGGTACGCACGCTCTCTGCAAACGCCTCGGTCGTGCTGCCGCTTGCAAGTCCGCAGACCGTACCGACCACGATGATAAACGCCAACGGGATCAGCTTAATGACGGTTGCGCTGACCGCCAGCTTGCCCGCCAGCTTTGGAGAGAGCATATTGACAGCGTACATCAAGCACAGATAAAACGCGCCAAGAGCCATGCAAAGTCCGCTCGTAATATCCGCAGCGGGGTTAAAAAGCAGCAGCGTATATCTTGCCGACACCCACGCAAGCACCGCCGTCATGGCAGGAAAATAAATGGTGGCAATAAACCAGCCCACCATATACGCATACCTCTCGCCCACAATGGCTTCCGCGTAGTCCACAATGCCGTTGACCTTGACGTATTTGGTGGCAAAATTGGCAAAATTAAAGGCGCAAATAATCATAACCGCGCCGCCTATGACCCACGCAAGAATGCCCAGCAGCATATTACCGCCCGTATAATTCAAAATATCCTGTGCCTTAAAAAAGACACCCGAGCCGATCACGATACCCACCACCATGCAGATAGCGGTAAACAGCCCGTAACGCTTATGCAATTGATTGTTTTCCAAAACGATCGTTCTCCTGATTTTTATATGCTGTTATTATACCACACATTTGGTACAAGTCAAGAAATTTCGCAAAAAAAGAAGGGCGATCCATGCGGATCGCCCCCACAAACTTGGTTACTTCTTCAGGAAATATTCGTTGAGGCTGACGTACAGCTGCTCGTCCTTGAAGGAAAGCATGCCTGCGTAGCCGAGAATATCGTTCATGCCCATTTCGGGGTTCTCGTCCACGTATGTGAACAGCTTGAGATACTGCTCCTTTGCCACGTCAAAGCCCTCGGTCTTGGCAACCTCATAAAGCTGCAGCACCGAAATCGCGGAAACGCTGTAGGAAACGTAGTAGCAAGGAGAGGTGATGGTCATACCGTACGTCCAGTAGCCCTTCAGCGCATCCTCTACACCGTAGTCAGCGCAAATGTAGTTATAGAGCGTATCGTATTCGTCTGCACTGATGGTGCCGTCTGCCATGATCTCCTCAGCACCCAAGCCCTCATACTGATCCAGGTAGATCGCCTGCTCAAAGGCATCAACGGTAAAGCCCGCCATGCCGGAATACAGCATGTTGACCAGTGCGTGCGTTCTGATCAGCGTAAATGCAATCTCGGGGTATTGTGCATGCTCCTCCAGATAGCACAGATAGAGCAGCTCATTGCCCTGAGAGTGCATCTCCAGAAGGTCGTAGGACTGGGAATAATCCGCATCGTCAAAAATGCCTGCGCTATACACCTCGTTCATGTAGTGACCGAACTCGTGCACAACGGTAAAGCAGTTATCGTAGCCCTTGCCGAAATATGCAATGGGAAGCTTTTCAGAATAGATGGTAGTGACGAACGCGCCCTCGTACTCGCCTCTGAACATATTGCCCTCGCTCATGAGCTTATTGAACTCATCCGAGAAGGAGATGGTCTTGTCGGGATTGGAGGAAAATGCCAGCAGGTCGATATAATCGTTGACCAGCGTGTTGCTGTCCAGAATTTCAAAGAAGGGCTTCTGTACCTGACCGTAGTACTTATCCAGGTCATCCTGGGTATAACCGGACAGATTGCTCCAGGTCTTGTAAACTTGTGCAAACACGGGCGAGAGATAGGTCTTGACGTATGCGGAAAGCTGTGCAACGTCCTCGTAGGTGTAATCTCTGCCGTACACGTTCTCGTACGCATACTCCAGATAGTTGTCATAGCCCATCAGCTGTGCCATTTGATTATTGTTGTCCGCAAATTCCTCGTACAGCTCGGGCAGCTTTGCCTTCTGCTCGGAGTTGGAAAGTGCCAGAAATTCAGCCTCAATGGCGTTGTTTCTTTCCTTGAGTGCGGTGTACTCGGGATTGGAGATCGCGTCGGAGTCAAACAGGAATGCGTTGATCTCTTCCTCGGTCATACCGTAGTAGTAGAAATCACGGTAGCAGGAATCATAGAAGGGACGGGACAGCGTGTAGAACTTTGCAATGACTGCGGTCTGGTAGTCCATCATGTACTTATGGGTTTCTTCCAGCTCGGTATTCTTCATATCGCAGTAGTATGCAATCTCTGCAAGCTGCTTTTGCGACATTGCGTTCATAA
>JAGBXH010000297.1 GCA_017629395.1 Clostridia bacterium
ATGCTGGCGTTTGTGCTGATCGGTGCAACCGTTCCCGCTGTGTTTGCAGAGGAAGAGGTGACTACCGAGGCGCAGAGCGCAGAGCAGACCACCGAGGCAGAAACCTCGGCACCCGAGCAGGAAGCGGGCAATACAAGCCTTTCCGAGGGGCTGACCAAGGATCTTGCCGAGCTGCTTAGCACTAACGATCTTGCGCGTCAGCTGTTCATGGCTGCTGCAGGCTTTAATGCAGAGGGTCAGCTTTTAAAGTACACCGCTAACGACGGCAAGTACCTCAACGATAAGGGCGAGTTCAGCTTTGACACTACGCTGAGTATCGAGAAAGGCTTTACCGAGGTAGAGAATTGGGATGACATCAAGGCATATGCGCTGCAGATCCTGACCGATGCCGAAAAGCTTTCCAAGAAGGATTTCACCATTCCCGCCGATCTGACGCATGAGGATGCCAAGGCAATTGTGAAGGCAATGCAGGGCACGGTTGACCTGGAAAACAAGGGCAACTTTATCGATGCTATTTTGCGCGGCGTTGGTTATGTGCTGGGACTGATGACCAAGTATCTGACCTTTGGAACCAACAACTATATTCTGTCGCTTTTGTATTTCGGTCTGATCGTGGAGCTTTTGATGATCCCCATGGCGATCTCGCAGCAAAAGAACATGATCAAGCAGGCAAAGCTGCGTCCCAAGGAAATGGCGATCCGCAGACGTTATGCCGGCAGAAACGACCAGGCAACCATGCAAAAGGTCAACCAGGAGATCCAGGAGCTTTATCAAAAGGAAAATTACAGCCCCTTCAGCGGCTGTCTGCCCCTTTTGATCCAGTTGCCTATCATGATCGCGCTGTACCAGGTGGTCATTGACCCCGCTTTCTACGTGCTGGGTCAGGCAAAGGCGTTCTCCACGGCTATGATGACGTATTTCAGAACCTCGCAGGCAGCAGGCGGCTTTGGCGGCGTGCTCAACTCCGACAGAGGCACCATTGAGATCCTTTCCAAGCTGCGCGAGAACGGTATTGAGGCTTTTGAGAGCCTGAAGAGCTTTGGCTATTTCTCCAACTCCGGCGCGCTGTACGATGCGCTGCACGGCATTGAAGAGGCTGGCGGTATTCCCAGCGTGAATATCGGCTCGTGGAACTTTGGTCTGACTCCCTGGAGTGCCGTTACCACGGGCGGCGGCTTCTTTGCAAGCCACTGGTGGCTGCTGCTGGTACCCGTGCTGACCTTTGTGGTATACTTTGCATCCATGAAGATCAACCGCAAGCTGTCCTATCAGCCCACCACCGCAGAAAACGACAAGGCAACCGGCTGCTCCAACAGCATGATGGACGTTATGATGCCCCTGATGTCGGTTTATATCGCATTCATCGTGCCTGCTGCAATCGGCGTGTACTGGATGTTCAAGAGCGTGCTGACCACCGTCAAGCAGCTGATCATGAAGAAGGTCATGCCTCTGCCCACCTTTACCGAAGAGGATTACAAGGCAGCAGAGAAGGAAATGTACGGCAAGCACCCCCAAAAGGCACCCAAGGCAAGCACCGGAGGCACCAGAAACCCCAACGTGCGCTCGCTGCACCATATTGACGACGATGAATATGACTCCAAGGGCAATTATATCGGCAGACCCGAGGCAACTGAAGCCGAGGAAACCAAGACCGAGAAAAAGAATCAGAAGGCTCCCGCAATGGCTGAGCCGCTCAAGGACGAATCGGATAAGCATGCCAAGGATGATGCCTCCGATGATAAAAATTCATAAGACTGACAAGAGGATAGAATTGTGAGAAAAGAAACAGTTGTAAGCGCAAAGACCATCGAGGAAGCCGTTGCAAAGGCTGTAGAAGAGCTCGGTGCGTCTTGTGCAGAAGAGATTGAATATACCGTACTGGAGGAGCCCAAGAAGGGCCTGTTCGGCATTGGCGCCGTTCCCGCAAAGATCAGCGCAAGCTACACCTTTGGCGGTGAGTATCTGGCACTTGAGTTTCTCAAGAAGCTGGTTGCGGACATGGAGCTTAACCTGACCGTTACCTTGACCGACGGTGACAACGACGACAAGCTGATCAACATTGACGGTGAGAATGCAGGCGTTCTGATCGGTCACCACGGTGACACGCTGGACTCTCTGCAGTATCTGGCAAACCTTGCTGCTAATAAGAAGCAGGAGGGCGTTAAGAGAGAGTACGTCAAGATCACCGTTGACGTAGAGGGCTACCGCGCAAAGCGCGAGCAGACGCTGCGCACGCTGGCAAGAAGAATGGCTGACAAGGTGCTCAAGTACAAGAAGAGCGTCATGCTCGAGCCCATGAATCCTTACGAGAGAAGAATCATTCACTCCGAGATTCAGCACATCGAGGGCGTTTCCACCAACTCGATCGGCTCTGAGAACAACCGTAAGATCGTGATCTACCTTGAGGAAAAGCCCGGCAAGAAGGGCGGCAAGTCCGAGGAGTTCGGCGCATTTAGCGAAGTATATTGATTCACATAATAAAACCAGGCTGTGTCCGAGGACACAGCCTTGTTTTATGCTTGTTGTATC
>JAGBXH010000298.1 GCA_017629395.1 Clostridia bacterium
GCTGACCTCCTTCCAGCGTATCGAAGTGACCAATAACCTCATCGGTAAGGGCGACGTGCTTTCCAAGGTGCTGGAGTCCGATGCCGAAAAGATCCGCAAGACGCTCGAGGGCATTGACCGCGAGGCGTTTGAGGGTGCTGTAGCCAGCATTGTGAATGCAAAGAACATTTACATTCTGGGTGTGCGCTCCTCGTCTTCGCTTGCATCCTTCCTTGACCACAGCCTGCGCATGATCTTCGACAATGTCAGACGCGTACAGACTGCATCCGGTGCAGAGGTGTTTGAGCAGATGCTCAGCGTGGGAGAGGGCGATGCGGTTATTGCCATCAGCTTCCCCAGATATTCCAAGAGAATTATCAAGGCAACCGAGTACGCGCACAAGAGCGGTGCGGACGTCGTTTGTCTGACCGACAGCGTGGAATCTCCGCTGGCAGCAAGTGCAGACCAGCTGCTGGTTGCGCAGAGTGATATGGCATCTTTCGTGGATTCGCTGGTTGCGCCCCTGAGCGTGATCAACGCGCTTGTCGTTGCGGTTTCCCGCGTCCGTCAGGAGCAGGTGACCGAAAGACTGCGCCACCTTGAGGTGCTGTGGGACGAATACGACATTTACGATAAGACCCAGCAATGAGTATGGCTTACGATGATTTTTCTCCCGTGCGCGTAGCCGTCGTGGGCGGCGGCGCTGCGGGCATGATGGCGGCAATTTCCGCTGCCAATATGGGCGCGAACGTCACGCTGTTTGAGCGCAACGACCGCCTTGGCAAAAAGCTGCGTATCACGGGCAAGGGCAGATGCAACGTGACAAACGATTGCGACAGAGATACCTTCCTTTCCAACGTGCCCACCAATCCGCGCTTTTTGTACAGCGCGCTTGCCGCATTTACTACGGCAGACACCAAAGCGTTTTTTGAGAACCTCGGCGTGCCGCTCAAGACCGAGCGCGGCAACCGCGTGTTTCCTGTTTCCGATAAGGCGATCGACGTTGTGGTCGCGCTCAAGGACGCGGTGCGCGATGCGGGCGTCAAGGTGATCAACGAGCGCGTGACCTCGCTCTTATTGCGCGACGGTGCGGTGTGCGGCGTCTATACCTCGCGTCCCTATGACTTTGAGCGCGTGATTGTTTGCACGGGCGGTAAATCCTACCCCTTGACCGGCTCGGACGGGGACGGCTATAAGCTTGCCGTGCAGGCAGGGCATAGCGTGACCAAGCTGCTGCCCTCGCTGGTGCCCCTTACCTGTAAGGGAAACGACCATCGCGCCATGCAGGGGCTTTCCTTGCGCAACGTGGGCTTGACCATCAAGGACAACGCCACGGGTAAGGTGGTGTACCGCGATTTCGGTGAAATGATGTTCACGCATTTCGGACTGACGGGGCCCATGATCCTGAGCGCATCGGCGCATCTGCCCGATATTGCGCCCGACAAATATACGGCTTATATCGATCTCAAGCCCGCGCTTGACGAAAAGACGCTGGATGCGCGCCTGTTGTCCGATTTTGCAAAATACCAGAATAAGGACTTTGCCAACAGCCTTGGCGATCTCTTGCCGCAGAAAATGATCGAGGTGATCGTAGCCCGTTCGGGTATTGATCCGCATAAAAAGGTCAATTCCATTACTGCAGAGGAGCGTCGTGAGCTGGTTTTGCTGCTCAAGGGCTTTTCTATGCCCCTGCAGGGATTCCGACCCATTGACGAAGCCATTGTTACCAAGGGCGGCGTCAACGTAAGTGAGATCAAGCCCGCCAGCATGGAGTCACGCATTGTGTCGGGACTTTACTTTGCAGGCGAGGTGCTGGACGTAGACGCTTATACCGGCGGCTTTAATTTGCAGATCGCCTTCTCAACAGGGCATCTTGCGGGCGAGAGTGCCGCGACAGACTAAAGATAAGGAGCTTATAACATGATTCAGATTGCTATAGACGGACCCGGCGGAGCAGGTAAGACGACACTCTCCAAGGGCATTGCCAAAAAGCTTGGCATTGTGTACGTGGACACCGGTGCTATGTACCGCACCGTGGGACTTTACGTGCGTGATCACGGATACTCTTATGAGGATACCGCTGCCGTTGTATCTCTTTTGTCCGAGATCCACATTGAGGTCAGGTTTGAGGACGGCGTGCAGAATATCTATCTTAACGGCACAAATCCCGGGGAACGCATCCGCGAGCCCGAGATCTCCATGTATGCCTCGGGCGTTTCCAAAATCCCCGAGGTCAGAGCCTTCCTTTTGGAGACCCAGAAGGATATCGCACGCAAGAACAGCGTGATCATGGACGGCAGAGATATCGGTACGGTCATCCTGCCCGATGCTGACCTCAAGCTGTTTATGACAGCCTCTCCCGAGACCCGCGCAAAGCGCAGATATCTGGAGCTGATCGAGAAGGGGCAGAACGTGACCTTTGA
>JAGBXH010000040.1 GCA_017629395.1 Clostridia bacterium
CAAGCAGTGAGGGGAGCTGCATAAGTGCAAGGGAGCCGGCAAGGATCAAGCGCGGAATCAGGGATTTGTATTTCATAAGGGGGAAATGCTCCTTTCTGCCTGCACTTGCGCGCAAGGCTGTCAATTGCCGACGTAGCCGGTCTTTTCAATGATATATTGCCCCTCGTCGGACAGTATCCAATCCAGCAGCCGCTGCACGTTGGGGTTGTCGTTGCCCTCGTAGGTTACGGCATAGACCGGCGCAATGATCGGATAAGCACCGCTTTTGATGTTTTCCACAGTGGGAGCAACGCCATCCACCGCGATCATCTTGATATCGGGATTTTTGATCATGCCCTCTATGTAGAAGCGGAATGAAAAGCCGATCGAGCCCGACAGGTTGCGGTAGTCTGCAACCTCTTCGATCGCGGCAGCCATGCCTTTTATTTCCTTGATTTCGGGGTCGATTATGGTAGCATCTCCCATAAAGCGCAGCATCATGCTTTGGCTGCCACTGCCCTTGTCGCGCTGGAATGCCTCTATGGGCTTGTCCTCGCCTCCAACCTCTTTCCAGTTGGTAATCTTGCCGGAGTAGATGTCCCTGATCTGTTGGCTGGTCAGCGAGTCGATGGGGTTGTCCTTGTGCACAAAGAATACGAAAGCCTCGTAGCCGATCTGCGTGTAATCAAAGACAGTGCCCATTTGCTCGGCGTACGCGATCTGTTCTTTGGAGGGGGCAGCGCCAATGAAAATATCGGTCTTCTTTTGTGCCAGCAGTTTGTAGCCGCCAACCGTGCTGTTGTATTCAAACACGCCGTCGTACAGCTCGGTGGTTTCGGGATATACCGCATGCACGAATGCCGAGTAAACGGGGAAGGCGGCGGTTGCGCCGTCAATGATCGGTAAGTCGCCCTCAAGCTGCAGCGAGGCGTCCTCGAGCTTGACGATCTTGGAATCCTCGTCAAAGGGCAGGTATTCGCGCAGATTGATGTTGGGCGTGGTGTCAATGGTGATCGAGTCCTCGTACAAATCCTGCCCGATCTGCACACCGAGCGGAATACCCAACGCTAAAATAAAGCAGCAAAAGCAGGCAAGGTAAATCCGCCCTGCTTTTTTTCTCACCCAAAGCAGGGGGATGACGGAGGGCAGGATCAGCACGCTTGCGTAAGCGATCCACTCGCTGTAGCCAAAAAGCGCGATCATCAGCATGAAAAATAATGCCACCAAGGGCCATGCAAGCACGATGGCAACGGTCAACAGAATTTTGAGCACCAATACCGTGATTTTGACTTCTCTTTGATCGAAAAATTCTTTTAACGTCATATAAATCTCCTTCTTCTTTGCAGTATTGCAAGGTGGCTCTACCTATATAGACGGTTTTTTCTGCGGAAAGTTCGGTATTGCTTGGATTGTTTACAAAATATTCACTGAGTCAAGCCTGCTTTTTGAGGCGCTTAAAAAACCTGATCGTAAAGAACAGCATGACGATTCCCAGAATGGGGAAGATCGCACAGGCGAGCATGCCTGCCTTGAGTCCCACCTGCTCGGGAGAGAGCGAGAGCTGCTCAGATAGGCGCGCGCCCAAGGACGATGCGCTGACCGCGTCGGTCACAATGCCCATCAGCTGCGGTGCAACCGATGCGCCAAGGTCACCGCCCGATGCCATGAGCGCGTAAGCGGCAACGCCCACGCAGGGCACGTTTTCCTCCATCATGATCAAAGCACCGGGCCACAGCATCGAGGTAAAGATGCCGGTCAGCACGCAAGCGATCAATGCGACCGCAGGCGCACCCGACAAGACCACGACGAGGTAGCATACCGCCGCGCCGATCATGCCGACCGTGAGCATGCGGAAGATGTTTTTGCCGTATTTGGCGTAAGTAATACGCGTCAGCCCCAGCAGAATGGCAAATGCCGCAAGCCCCAGCATATCACCCACCGCCTTGGGGATGTGCAGCGCGTTTTCCATGTAGCCCGAGATCCAGTTGGACATGGTGTTCTCGGCACAAGAGCCGAAAAAGATGCAGGCAACGCACAGGGCAAGACCGATCGTGCGCGAGCGCGAGCGGCTTGCGCGCTCTTTTTCGCTGCCCCCTTGCAGATCGGGCATGGGGGAGAGCATGAAGAGTACTGCTGCGATGACGGGCAGTGCGGCAAAGAACAGCGTCAGGTACATCCATTTCGAGCGGTCAAACAGCGCAAAGAAAACGGTGCTGGTCACGATGACGAAAAAGATGCCGAATGCGTAGAGCGAGTGCAGCATGCTCATGTCGCGCTGGGGGTTATCCGAGGGGAGCGCGGCAATGGTGGGCGAGAGCATGACCTCGGAAAGCCCTGCGGCAACCGAGAAAATGACCGTGCCCGCAAGCAAGCCTGCATAGGCAAATTGCTGCGGGAGCAGCCAAGGGACAAGCGCGTAGATCACAAGACCCAGCGAGGTGATCAGCGGCGTGACGCGTACCAGCATCTGCGCGTTGAATTTTTTGGCAAACAGGGAAAATAGCAGATCCACGATCATCTGCGTGCAGAAGTTGGTCAGCACCAACGTGCCAAGCAATGTGTAGGAAATGCCATACATATCCTGCAGCGTGGCAAAGAGCAGCGGCGGCAGGACAAAGATCGAGGACATGGTAAAGTATGCCGAGTAGCAGGCAAGCTTGGTGCGTTTATAGTTGGGAGTCATGCGGTCACCTCGTAAAAGACGGATTTGAGCGTGTCGGTGTTGTCCTCGGAGTATTCGATCTCCTCGGAAATGATGCGGGCGGCGTCAAGTGCGTCGTGCCCCGATGCAATCAGCGAGGCAAGCAGGCGTTCCAGGAACAAGGCAAGCCCCAAGGATGCGGCAAAGTCTGCCTCGTTTGCGGCGTCCGAGCAATGGCGATAGACAAAGTAGGCAAGCGTGTTTGCAAGGATGGGCTGCTGCCAGGGAAGCACCTCGGCATCCCCCGTGTACAGCATGAAGAGCTCGACGTGCTCCTCGTGCAGGTATTCCAGGCGGCAAAGCAGCTCACACCATGCGTTGTCGTTCTTGATGCCTGCGTCCACGCCAAAGGCGGTGCTGATGCGCGCAAGGCGGTCTTCATAACAAAGGGACTTGTCCTTTAATATTTTATACACACGCGCACGCGGCACGGTGGCGTCAAAGGCGTCGGTGTAGGGCTCACCGTCGAGCATTCCAAGCTCGATCATCTCGTCAAAATTGTCAGAGAACAGCACAATGCGGCAAGCCTCCTCGCAGCAAAGTCCCAAGCCAACCTCGGTGCCGTGGGGCGTTTCGTGGTAAAAGCGGGGATGCTCGCGGCAGATCTCGCAAAGCGCGTCCTGCCCGTAAGCACAAATGATGCGGCAAAGTCCGCGCTCGTCCAAATGCGGGCAACGCTCGTGCGCGGCAAGAGAGAAGTGCGGGGTGTCGGTTTGGTCAATGCTTGCGCGGATGGTGCCTGCGTAGTCGCCGTCCAAGGTGTCGTACAGCGCGCGGGTGTCCTCGTCCACGTCGATCTCCCAGCCAATGCAGCAGGAGTGCTTGCAGCGGTCTGCAATGCAGGTAAATTCTTTATAATAAGCAGGTGCGTAAAGCTTCATTTTTGCGCTCCTTTTCATTTTGTTTGATTTGGATTTTCTGCGGGATAAGTCCCCGCCCTGCGATATACCATTATTATAGCACACCTTATTCGCGCTTGCAAGAGAGTATGGGATTTTTGCTTGACAAGGAGGCGTATTTGTTGTAAAATATAATTAGAATACATCAAGGGAGGTCATCATGAAAAAACGATTGCTTTTGTGCTTGCTGCTTGCTTGCGCCATGCTTTGCGCGCTTGTGCCCGTGACGGCATCTGCCGCGGATGCGGTCAGCATGCAGCCCTGCTATTCCTTGCCCTTTGCACCCGAGGGTACGACCTACGGGCAGGTTACCTTCAGCGTGCCCGCAGACGTGCAGGGCTTGACCAAGGACGCATGGGATAACGGACTTGACCACAATACCGATCTGATCCTTTTGTCCTTTGTCAAGGACGGCGTGGCGTATGAGAATATGACCGTGCGAGAGATCAAGGACATGCTGGGCGATCTGCCGCTCAAGCGCACCTGCTATACCTATGAGAACGGACCTGATGGTACGATCTATCTCAATCTGCGCTTTCACATGGACGATCATTCCAAGCTCAAGCCCTCGGATTTTACCGCCGTGACTGTCAAGGCGGGCTTTGTGTGGTGCGCGGGCTCACCCTCCGGAATCGATAAGGAGCTTTCTGCGCTGACGCTGGAGCACGACGTGTATTTTCCCGTTAACCAAAAGGCAGGCATTACCGCCGTGCAGGTGGGGGCAATGCCGGGCGGTGACGGTGCTTTGCGCGTCAGATTTGAGCGCAAGGATCGTGAGAGCCTCAAAGCCATTTCCGCGGTGGATCTGTGCCCCTCGGCGATCCCCGGCAAGACCTTGGGCGATCTTGTCACCATTGACGGCGTGACGGTGACGGATCTGGTCAAGCAGGGTAAGGTGGCACGCTTCAATTTCTATGGCGATACCATGATCTTTCATATTGACAATCCTTCCTATCTTGCTGCCCTGAAGGAAAACGAGTATGAGATCGTCATTCTCCCCGGCTTTCGCTGGATGAACTGGAACCGAGACGACTGGGGCAACTGGGCGGGCTCAAACAGAAACAACTATACGCCTGTGGACGGTACGCTGGTGCTGGAGCCGATTGTGTTTAGCATCAATGCCTCGGATGAGATCAGCGTCAAAATGGGCGGTATGAGCGTGCTGCCCGGATATAAGGATACGTATTACGTGGGCGAGCGCATTGACATGACCTCGCTGGTCGTGCGCGTGGAGTTTGCAAGTGGTGCGGGGCTTGACATGATGCTGCTGGAGAGCATGGTCAGCTACGATTTCTCCGCACCCGGCACGGCTACCGTGACGGTGGAATACGACGGCATGGTGGCAACGTATGAGGTGACTGTGCTGCCCGTACCCGAAACCGAAACGGAATCCGAAACTGTAGGGTCGAGTAATTCGACAGAGTCGAATATAGAATCGACCGCAGAGACCGCAACCGAGGCGGCTCCCGAAACGGATGCCGACAACCTTGTCCCCGAGCCTGCCATCAAAAAAGGCTGCGGTGCTGCGCTTGCGCCTGCAGGGATGATATTGCTTTGCCTTGTTGGCTTTGCGTTTGGCAGAAAGGAGGACAGAGATGCGTAAGATTTTTTGTGCATTACTTGCACTTTTGATGCTGCTTTGCGTGCTTGTTGCTTGCAAGCCCGACGCACCTGTCGAGAAGCCCGATGATACCGCAGCACAAACCACCGAGGCGGATGCTGTGACCGAGCCCGAAACGCAACCCGACGCGCAGCCTGCAATCGAGCGCGTGCCCGACGAGCGCGGCTTGAGTGCCGCCGAGTACAGCGTGCTCAATATCGTAGGCACGGATGATTTCGGTCGCGTGATCCTGCCCGTGGACGGCAAGGTCAATGCTGACCGCTACGTAGGTATGTTTTATTTTCTGACCTTAGGGCAGCACGCCAACCATACGGGCATTTACGACGTCAATCTGATTACGTACGAGGGCACGTATAACAAGGCGTTTACGCGCTTCAATACGCCCATTACCCCCGTCGGCTCTGCGCATTTCTGGGGTGAGCCGGTTTGGGGATATTACGACAGCCGCGATCCGTGGGTCATGCGCAAGCAGATCGAAATGCTGACCATGGCGGGCGTGGACTTTATCGTGCTGGATACCTCCAATAACGTGCTGTATGAAAACGTGACGGCGGTGCTGTTTGAGCTTCTGCTTGAGTATCAGGCGGCAGGCTGGGACGTGCCGCAGGTGGTATATTACCTTGGTAAGCACGATCTCGGTGCGGATAAGGCGGTTTTTAAGCAGGTATACAATATTTTCTATGCAAAGGATACCTACAAGTCGCTGTGGTTTACGCCCAACGATCCGGAGAAGCCCATGATCATAGCCCCCGATAACGTCATAGCGGCGTTCCGCTCGTCCGGGGACGCGCAGGAAAAGAGCTTTGCCGAGTTCTTTGATTTCCGCGTCACGCAATGGCCCATCGCAGCTCCCGTTAATGAGCCTGTGTACGAATACGGTGCGCCGTGGATCTCGTTTGAGTATCCGCAAACCTCGCAACAGGGCTGGATCAACCTCTCCATTGCGCAGCACGTGACGGTCAACATGACCGACACCAAAAATTCGCGCGGCAGAGGCTGGCATCCCACCGAAATGGTCAAGGGCAAGTGGAAGGGAGAGAACGACCACGAAAACTGGCGGCAGAACCTCAACTTCCAGGCACAATGGAATACCGTGCTCGACATGACGCCCGAGCAAAGAGCGCAGGACGCAAGATTTGTGTTCCTGACCGGCTGGAACGAGTGGGTGGCGGAAAAGATCCGTCTGAATGACCGTGAGTATTTTATGGTAGACACCTTCAATGCGGAGTATTCCCGCGATATCGAGCCCTCGCGCTCGTCCGGCATGAAGGATTACGCCTATTTCCAGACCATTATGAATATTCATAACGATAATTTCGCACCCGCCGTGCATTACGAGTATCCCGCAACCACGCCCGATATCACCGTAGATGATCCTGTCTGGGCAGGCGCACCCACCTACCGCGATTTCACAGGCGAGTGCGCAGACCGTAACTTCAAGGCAATGGCAGGCGATACCGTGTATACCGACACCACGGGCAGAAACGATATTGATACCATCAGCGTGCTGCGTGACGGTGAATATCTGTATTTCCGCATCAGCTGCGTTGAGGATATTACGGCGCCCAAGGAAAACGACACGGGCTGGATGAATCTGTGGCTCAAGACCGCCAATGCAACGGATGCGCTGCTTTGCGGCTATGAGTACGTTATCAACCGCGAGGTGAACGGCAGCAAGAGCGCAATTCTTGCCGCCAACGGGCAGAGCGTGGGAGAGGCTGACGTGAACGTCTTGGGTAAGGTCATGATTTTGCGCGTGCCGCTGTCGGCAATCGGACTTGACGAGCATGAGTATCAGATCGAGTTCAAGGTGACCGATAACGTGCAGGACATGGAAAACGACCCCTTAAACCTGTACTCCACGGGTGACGCTGCTCCTATCGGCAGCCTGAACTTCAGCTACGGATATTGAGTAAATAAAACAAAAAATCAAGGGCTGCTCCTGCGGGAGCAGCCCTTGATTTGATAGAACGAGTGATTACTCGTGAGTTGCCTGAATGTTGTAGTATTCTACGCCGAATACCTCGCAACGAACGCCGTAGCGGTTACCCTTGATGGGATCGCTGTCAAAGTAATCGATCAAGAGCTCGCCGTTTGCGTAGCACTTGATGGTGCCCTGACCGTCAAACTCAACCGTAATGGTGATGTTGGTCTCGCCGTGGGTGTAATCGGATACGGGTGCTTCGGTGACCTTGAGCTCAGTCCATGCCTCACCGTTAAAGCCTGCCTTAGCAAGGTAGAGGTGCTGTGCATCGCTGATGAAGAGGAAGTAGTAAGCAGGGCCAAACTCCCAGAACTCGTATTCCTCGGAATCCTCCAAGCCAAAGATAATACCGTTGTCATTGATGTAGCCGGGAACGGAAAGGAAGGTTGCGGTCAGCGTGCCTGCCTCCATGGTGTCGTTGGTAACGACCATCATGTTATCGTCGCCGTCTGCCCACAGGCAGTTCAGCTCCTCATCATAGCAGAAGTAGCCGGAAGCGTTGTAGCCGCGCAGGGGCTTGCCGTTTGCATATCCTACGGGTACGTCAAAGATCTCAAAGGGAAGACCAAGCTCGTTGAGCGTGCTTTCCTCGGGATTGCCTTCGGTAGCTTCCTCGGTGGTGGGCTCCTCGGTCACGGGCGGCACGGTGGGTGCCTCGGTCTGGGGCTCCTCGGTGGTGGGCTGCTCGGTTGCAGCGGAAGCGGTAGTTTCATCGGGCGTCTGCTTGCCGTTGTCGCAGGCTACCAGCGTCATGGTTAAGAGAAGTACTGCCAAAAGCAGCGCAAAAAGCTTTTTCATAAGTCAACCTCCAAATAGAAATAGATTACCGAATTTCGGTATAACAGAGTCATTATATCACAATGTGTCTGCGTTGTCAATCACTATTTGGATATTTTAACAAAAACTGTTGCATTTTGGTGCGGGTTATGGTATAATAAGGCATCTTACACAAGGAGGGATGGCTATGAGAGGATGGGCGATCGGCATATGTGCCGTGTCGCTGCTGCTTGCGCTGTGCGCTTGCCAAGGGGCGGAGAGCCCGGGGCTGCCTGTTACCGAAAGCACGGAAGTGTCTTCTCATACGACCGAGCAGCTGCCTATGGAGGACGTCTTATATTATCAGAACCCCGTCATGAGCGCAAAGACAGCGGACGCCTGGCGCGGATATGGCTTTGGTGATCCCTTTGTCATGCGGCATAACGGCACGTATTATTTGTACGTCAGCACCAAGGATGGAGAGGTTGGCGTGCAATGCTGGACGTCGCAGGATCTGGTCAATTGGACGTATGCGGGGCTTTGTGCCACCGATCAGCGCACGAGAAGCGCATACGCTCCCGAGGTCTATTATTACAACGGGTATTTTTATATGTACACCTCGCCTGCAGGGCAGGGGCATTACGTGCTGCGCAGCACCTCGCCCACAGAGGGCTTTGAGGTGATCACGGATAATATGGGAATGTCCATCGACGGCTCCGTTTTTATCGACAGTGACGGCAGCTGGTATTTTTATTCCGCCAATCACGGGGAGATGATGGTGTATGATATGACCTCCCCCTTTGCAATGCGAAACGGCAGAACGCTTTCGTCTGTTTCCGTTGGCGGCGGCTGGACGGAGGGACCTATGACGGTATATCACGACGGGTATTACTATATCACCTATACGGGCAATCACGTGCTCAGTCGCGCGTACCGCATCAACTACGGCGTAAGCGCCACCTCGCCCGTAGCGTTTGCGGACGCTTCGGCGAAAAATCCCTTGTTGATCCATACTGCGGGGGATCTGTTCGGCATCGGGCACAGTTCCACGGTCAAGGGCCCCGATCTGGACAGCTATTACATTGTATATCATTCGCTGGTCAACGCCACCCCAAACCGCAGCATGAACGTGGATCGCATAGTCTTTAACGGCACGAGCATGCAGATATTGGGGCCGATTGACGGCAAGCAGCAGGTACCCCAAATGCCGGACGTCTATCATCATTTTGATCCGGGCACGTCCCTGGCAGGTTGGCAGCTGACGGGAGATTTCGGCAGCGCGGGCAAGGGGCTTCCCTTGGCGGACGGGGCACGCATTGTGTCCGAGCAGGTGCTTGTCGGAGATTTTACTGCCGAGTATCACGTGACGCATATTGCGCAGGGTGCGCAGGCGGGTGCTTTGTTCGCCTTTACGGATCAGGACAATTACGGTGCTTGCTATTTTGACCCCGCGACGCAGAGCCTGCGGATCGAGCTGGTGCGCAATGGCGAGGTGAGCGCTGAGCGCGTGCCCTTGCCCAAATCGTTTGGAGAGGACGTGCGCTTTGATTGCGTGCAGAGCCTGCAGATCGAGCGCAGCGGCAACCAATACAGCTTTTATTTCGGTGACCGACTCCTGCACGTGCTGACAAGCGACGCACTCGGGGATGGCGGCATCGGTTATGCCGTGCGGGGCGGTGACGCTTCCTTCGGCTTTATCGGCGGCACGGCTGCCGTGGGCGGCAGGGGAGCTGCCGACACGTATCACAGCATTGGGGAGCAGAGCGGTCTTGTGCCTGCTTCGCACGCGTTTGACGGCGTCAAGGATACGGCAAAGATCGACGGCGTGCATGCGGTCGTTGCCTTGGCGGGCAGCGAGCTGCGCTATCTTGTGTATGCGCAAGAGGGCGGCAACTTTGATATGACGGTGCGATTTGCTGCAGAGCAGTCAGCCGAGGCAGAGATTCTTGTGGACGGCAAAGCGGTCGCCACACTGCACTTGGCATCCGGCACGGGGCTTTTAGGTGAGGTCTGCCGTCGCATTCCCATTGAAGAGGGACAGCACGTGCTGTCCGTTCGCATGACTTCGGGCGAGGCGAGCTTTGTTGACTTTACTCTCAAGACGCACAAGGAGGTCGAGGCACAGCTTTTGACGTTTGACGGACAAGAGGCGGACGCCCGATATACGGACGGTGCGTGGGAGATGAGTGACGGTGTGATTGCCACACGCAGGGTCGAGTGCGCCAAGAGGCTGTGGGGCAGCGAGAATTGGGGAGATTATGCAGTCAGCGTTTTGGTCACGCCGAAAAGGGGCGTGAACTGCGGACTTTTGCTAAGAGCCACCAATCCCGGCGCACCCAATTTTGCACACGTAGCTCCTACCGCGCAGGATGCCGCAGGCGGCACGGATTGGCTGCAGGGCTACTTTGTGGGGCTGACGCGCGAGGGCGTAGTGCTTGGCAAGCAGCATTACGGCTATACCGAGCTTGCAAGTGCCAAGGGACGCTTTGCGGAAGGGGAGAAGTACCTGCTGCGCGCCGAGTGTGTGGGCAATACGATACGCGTATACGTGGACGGGGTGCTGTACCTGACCTATACCGATCCCGATCCCTATATGCAGGGTATGGTTGGCGTGCGCGTGCACCAATGCTCCGCCGCGTTCG
>JAGBXH010000299.1 GCA_017629395.1 Clostridia bacterium
ATACGAAAAGCTCCTTTCCCATAACAAAATTTTTGGAGTGGATTTGCTCAACCCACTCCAACATGATATCTTACCATATGCATTATATCACAAGTTTTCGCGCTTTGCAATACCTTATGCAAATATTTTTTGAATTTTTTGAGAAAAAATTTCTATAAATCAAAAATATTTTGGGAAAAAGCGAAACTTTTTTGCCAAAATAGCGTCTTTATACCCCCGAGTGTCATCCTGAGCGGAGAAAACATCCCGGGGGGATGTTTTCGAAGTCGAACTTTCAAAAATCTGCAACAAATTGCGGATTTTTGAAAGTCAAAACGCGGGGTAGCGTTTTGAGGATCTCCGAACGGTTTGTACAATCTCTTTGCTTGCGGACAGTCGAGACGCCTGTCCCTACAGCGGCTCATTTTGTAGGGACAGGCGTCATGCCGCAAGCGGCGAACTGTCCGTACAATCACGTTCGCAGATCCCGCATCGCCACAACACGGGGGACAGTCCCCGGTATCGTGGCTCGCTCAGGATGACACGTAAGGGGATATTTTTGAAAAATTCTCCTCTTTTTCTTAAATTTGATTATATAACTGTTTACAAAATCAAATTTGTATGATATACTATTATAATGGTATAATGGTATGATAGTGCACTATGCCCACTTGTCGGCATGCGTGCGCGGAAAGGAGATGCTATGGAACTCTCAAATAATCAACCTATACAAACGCAGCCAAAGCCCGTCTCCGCAGCGGTCAAGATCTTTTGCTGCATCGTTTTACTGATCTGCTCGGTCGCGCTGTGTGCGCTGACCTTCTATATAGGCGTTGAGGGCGTTAACCCCGCCGTCCCCGTCGGCATTGCCGCGGGCGTATTGCTGCTTTGTGCAGTCTTTGCGCTTGCCCTTTGCAAAAAGCCGCTCTTTTTAGGGTGCTCGATCGCAGGCGTGCTGCTTCTTGCGCTGGTCAGCCCCTGGTTCTCGGTGCTCTTTGCCGCGCTGCTTTGCGCAACCGTTGCCGCTGCCGCCATCACATCTGACGGCAAGCCCCTGTCCTACCTGCCTGCAGGTCTTGCTGCCGCTGCCGCATTCGGCATTGCAATCGCGCTGACACGCGACCCCATGCTTTCCCTGCATGCATTCCTGCCCGTGACCGTCGGCTTTGCGCTGAGCAACGGCTACCAAAAACAGCGGTCGGTCATTCTTTCGGTCGGCATTGCCACGGGTGCACTGCTCGCAGTCAGCGCAACCATTCTCGCGGGCAGCGCGCTGCTCTCGGGCATGCAGCCCACCGTAGCCGGCGTGAAGGAATATATCGCCGCCTACCACGCTGCCATCTCCGGCATCTTTGCCGAATCCATACAGCTGATGACGGATACCCCCGAGCTTGCAGAGCAGCTCGCTATCATATTCGGCGGTGAGATCACCCCCGAGCTGATCACCGAATTTTCGGATTCCGTGGCTTCGGCGGTGCTGGGCATGCTGCCCGGTATTGCCATCATGCTTGCCTGGATCCTGTGCTTTATTGCGCACCGCGGCTTGACCGCGCTGACCATGCGCGGCGTTGACAAAAAGGACTACCCCGCATTCCTGACCGCCTTTGCCCCCTCGGTGCCCACCGCGATCTTCACCGTGCTTTGCTACGCTGCCTTGATGATCTGCTCCATGATCCCCCGAGCCGAGCTCATCGTCTTTGTAGCACTCAACCTTTTGCTGGCACTCATGCCCCTGATGAGCGTTTGCGGCATACTCAGCATCATCTCCAACCTCAAAAACGCCCCCGTCAAATGGCCGCTTTTGCTGACCTACGGCTTGGCGATCGTCTTCCTTGGTGCAGCGGTCGTCCCCATGATCGCCGTATTCGGTGCGTTTGCCGTGATCATGGCTGCCGTTGCCCGTGCGCTGGAGAAGAAATTCAAGGATATGACAGGAGAACAATGATATGAAGCCAAATGCATCCAATCATAAAAACGGTCATTATTCCGGTAAAAAGGACGCCCTTTACATGGACCTGCGCATGCCCTTTGCGGTCTGCGCCCTGGTAGGTATCGTGCTGCTTTGCGCCTGCGCCCTGATCGGATATCTCAACATCCCCTCTCTGCCGCTGGGCTGGTTTGCCCTGGGTGCGCTTTGCATTTTTGCCGTGACCTGCACGGTGCTGTTTTTGGTGTACCTGTTCCGCTTTTTGCGCCTGCGCGAGGCACTTACGCAGGCTGAGCACGTGCAGACCGACGTATACGACATGTTCCGCTACGTCATTGACGTTCCCTACGCCATTATCGGGCGTGACGGTGTGGTCAAGATCATCAACAGCGCGCTGCAGGACGTGCTGGGCTACCATACCCCCGTTTGTAACATCCGCCTGAGCGAATTTTGCTCGGTTCCCATTGACATTATCACCGTTTGTGCGCACGGTGCAAAGGCAAATGCGCACGACTCCGATCTTTTGCCCGAGGGTCCCGTTACAAGACTTGGAAACGGCAAGAGATACGAGCTGCAAAGCTACCCCATGCAAATAGACGGTGAGGAATACTACTTCACCGTATTCCGCGACGTCAACGGTCTGCTTGAGCTCAAGGAGCAGGCAGAGCGCGACAATCCCGTCGTAGTGCATATCGCCATTGACAATTTGCAGGAGCTTACCCAATACGTGCGCGCCAACTACCGCGAGGTATCCTCGCGTATCGACCAGATCCTGCAGGACTGGGCAGCAGATCTCAAGGGTATGCTGCGCGAATACGACAGAGACAAATACATCGCCGTTTTCTCCCAGGAGTCCTTGGAGAGATGTATTGCAGACCGCTTCAGCATTCTGGAAACGGTCATGAATGCCAAGATCGGTGATAACTCCTTCCCCCTGACCGTTTCCATGGGCGTTGCCTCGGTCAGCGGCACAATGGAGGAAAAGGAGCGCGCCGCTTACGCTGCTCTCGAGGTCGCTCTCTCGCGCGGCGGTAACCAGGTGGCTCTGCGCCGTGACGCAGGCGGCAGCCTTGAATACTTTGGCGGCACACACAAGATTTTGGAGAGCAACTCCTCGATCAACTCCCGCGTCAGCGCGGGTGTGCTGGCAAGCAAGATACGCGAATGCGGCAACGTGCTGATCATGGGTCACTCCAATCCCGACTTTGACTCCGTGGGTGCTTGCGTGGGCGCAGCGCGCTTTGCGCTCAGCGTTCTGGAGGAGGCAGCCAAGCAGGGCAAAAAATCCCTTCCTGACGTGCACGTGGTCATCAACCGCAGCTGCGATACCTTCCGCACCTGCTTTGCACATCTGACAGGGCTTTGTGAATACGCAGAGCTCTTTATCGACCGTGAGGCAGGCATGAATGCCGTGACCTCGGATACGCTGCTGATCATCGTGGACGCCAATAACCGCTTTATCTTCGAAGCACCCGATCTGCCCGGCAGCGTGCAGAACATTGCCATCATCGACCACCACAGACTGGTCAAGGAGCCGGATTTTGCCACCTTCCTGACCTACATTGAGCCCACCAAATCCTCTGCCAGCGAGATCATTGCCGAAATGCTGCAGCAGACCAAGTACGCCGACTGCCTGCAGAAGGAGGAGGCAAATCTGCTGCTTTCGGGCATTATGCTGGACACCAACAACTTTACCAGAAACGCAGGCGCGCAGACCTTTGAGATCACCCACTACCTCTACTCCCGCGGCGCACACACCGGCGTGGTGCGTGAGTTCTTTAACCAGGAGCTGGAGGACATGCGTACCGCCAGCGCGTTTGACTCCGCAGCACGCATCTACCGTGACGTGATCGCGATCACCTGGCTGAGCATTGACCGCGAGCCCTCCCCCGAGGATCGCATTGCCGCTGCCAAGGCAGCGGACAGCCTGCTCTCGCTCAAGGGCATTGAGGCATCCTTTGCCATGGTGCTGATGGGTGACACGGTTGCCATTTCGGGCAGAAGCAAGGGCGAGATCAACGTGCAGCTGATCCTTGAAAAGCTGCAGGGCGGCGGCCACTTTGACGTTGCCGGTGCGCAGGTCAAGAATACGACGCTGCAGGGCGCATACGAGCTGCTCAAGTCTGCTATCAACGAATATTTTGAATACGATTACAAGGCTGAAGACGATAAATAAATCGCACTATTTCATTACAAAGGAGAATATATCATGAAGGTTTTACTGTTACAGGACGTAAAGGGTCAAGGCAAGAAGGATCAGATCGTGGAGGTATCCGACGGCTACGCACGCAACTTCCTCTTCCCCAAAAAGCTTGCCGTCGTTGCCGATAACAAGGCACTCAACGAGGTCAAGAACAAGGAGGCGTCCAAGCAATACAAGATTGAGACCGAAAAGGCAGCCGCTCGCGCAACCGCAGAAAAGCTGGCAGCGATCACGCTCAAGATCCAGACCGGTGCGGGAGCAGACGGCAGGCTCTACGGCTCGGTGACCGCCAAGGACATTGCCGAGGCGCTCTCCAAGCAGCACGGCGTGACCGTGGATAAGCGCAAGATCGTGATGCCCGAGCCCATCAAGGCTTACGGCACCTACAACTTCGACGTGCGCCTGTACCCCGAGATCGTGGGCAAGGTCAAGGTCACGGTTGGCGCGTAAGCGCGGCAATTTCACCACAAGGAGGTCTTTATGAGCGAGGAACTTGTACGCAAGCTACCCTTCTCCCTGATTGCTGAGCAAAGTCTGCTCGGCTCTATCCTCATCGACCCCAAGTCGCTTGACGAGATCGCAGATCTGATCAAATCCGACGACTTTTATCTTGACGAGCACAAGCAGATCTACCTTGCCTTTCAGGAGCTTTTCCAGCAGAACAGCGAAATCGACTTAGTCACGCTGATCGACACCCTGGTGCGCAAGGGCATCTACGATAAATCGGGCGGTCAGGATTACATCCGCACCCTTGCCGAGGTGGTGCCCAATGCGCTCAACATCAAGGACTACGCCCGCATCGTCAAGGAAAAGAGCACCCTGCGCAGACTCATTGAGGTGGCAAACGACATCTCCGAGGCAGCATACTCCGAGCAGGACTCGGTGGCAGGCATTTTAGAGAGTGCGCAAAACAGCATTTACGCCATTGCACAAGGGCGCGACACCAAAAACTTCAAGCACATCCGCGAGGTCATCGGGGACGTTTACGCGCACCTGCATGAGCTCAAGGAGAACAAAAACGCCTCGCAGGGCACGTCCACCGGCTTTTCCGGTCTTGACCGCGTGCTGGCGGGCATGGGCAAATCCGACCTGATTCTGGTTGGCGCACGTCCCGGTATGGGCAAGACGTCCTTCTGTTTGAACATTGCCACCAACGTCGCGTCGCAGACCGGCAAAAAGGTTGCCATCTTCTCACTTGAAATGTCGGCAGACCAGCTGGTCAACCGCGTCATTTCCAGCGAGGCACTTGTGGACTCCTACACGCTGCGTACGGGTGAGCTTTCCACCGACGACTGGAGAAAGGTTGCGGAGGCAACCTCTCACCTTGCCAAGTGCGACGTCCTCATCGACGACACGTCGGGTCAATCGGTCACCGGCATGAAGGCAAAGCTGCGCCGTGTGGATAACCTGGGCTTGGTCGTCATCGACTATTTGCAGCTCATGCAGTCCGACCGCAAGATCGACAACCGCGTGCAGGAGGTATCCGAGATCTCCCGTGCGCTCAAGATCATGGCAAAGGAATTGATGGTTCCCGTCATCTGCTGCGCGCAGCTGTCGCGTGGTCCCGAGGGCAGAACCGACAAAAAGCCCATGCTTTCCGACCTGCGTGACTCGGGTGCGATCGAGCAGGACGCGGACGTGGTCATCTTCCTGTACCGCGACGAATACTACAAGGTAGGCGAGGAAGCCCCCGAGGACTCCACCGCCGAGGTCATTGTGGCAAAGAACCGTCACGGCTCGACCAACACGGTCAAGATGGGCTGGATCGGACGCTTTACCAAATTCCGTACCATTACGGACGACGAAGGTCATGGATAAATACACGCTGCGCCTGCCCGTGGGGTACGCGCATGACACACCCGTGCTGGTCGCCTTTTCGGGCGGTGCGGACTCCGCGTTGCTCTTGCACCTTTTGCACCGCGCGGGCATCCGGCTTTACGCCGCGCACGTGCATCACGGCATTCGCGGTGCCGAGGCGGACGCCGATCTGAACTTTTGCAGGCACACCTGCCGCAAGCTGGGCATTCCGCTGTTCGCCATCCGCATCAACGCCCCCGCGCTTGCAAAAAAGAGCGGACAGAGCGTGGAAACTGCGGCAAGAGAGGCACGATACCGCCATTTTGCGCGCTTGATGAAAAAGCACGGCATTCCGCTGCTCGCCACGGCGCACCACGCGGACGATAATCTTGAAACGCTGCTCTTTCGCATCTGTCGCGGCACGGGCACGCAGGGGCTTTGCGGCATTCCCGCGCTGGCAGAGCTGCCATGTGCACACAAGGCTCGGGATCTGCACGTCTTTCGCCCGCTCCTGCATCTGACCAAGTGCGAAATTTTGGATGCTTGCAATGCCTTTGGCATTGATTTCGTCACCGACGCGACCAATGCCTGCGACGACTATGCGCGCAATCGCATCCGCAACCGCGTAGTTCCCGAGCTGGAAACGCTTTTCCACCACCCCCAGCACGCAGCCGCAAGGCTGTGCCGTGCCGTGCGCGAGGACCGTGATGCGCTGGACTCCCTGACGGATACGCTGTACAACACGCACGCAAAGGGCGGCACGCTGCCGCTTACCGTGCTGCAGGCACAGCCCGCCGCCATTTCCAAGCGACTGATCACGCGCCTGTATGCAAGTGCAAGCGACAGCATGGCAGAGCAGGTGCATATTGACGCGGTTTACACACTGGTGCGTAAGGGGCAGCCCGGCAGCATCAGCTTGCCCGACGACCTTTGCGCCGTGCTGGATCGCGACGCGCTGCGCATTTTGCCCCGAAACAGAACACAGCCGCCCCCTTATTGTCTGCCGCTGCAGCAGGGCTTTTACCCAATCCCCAACACGGACGTGGCAATTTGGTGCTTGCAGGGCGGTGATTTTGAAAAAAATCAAGAAACCGTCACCAAAGACGCTACAAATGTTTACAATTTATATACAGAACTGCAAGTAAGATTTGATACAATAAAAGGACGGGTCTTTTTGCGCCCCTTAAAGGAGGGCGACCGTATCCTGCAGGGCGGCATGCACAAAAAAGTGCGAAAGCTGTATAATCAGTTCAGCACGCCGCTTTATCTGCGCTCCACCCTCCCCCTGCTTTGCGACGAGGAGGGCGTGCTGGCAGTTCCCGCCATCTGCCTGCGTGACGGCGCAGCCCCCTTTGACGCACAGGACAAGCTTTGCGTTCGCATTTATTTACGAAATCACCTCAATATTTGAATGAAAAGAGGCATACCATGATAAAGAATGATATTGAAAAGGTTCTGATATCCGAGCAGCAGCTCTCCGATATTATCGACTCTCTTGCCGAGCGCATTACCAACGACTATAAGGACTCCGCGCGCAAGCTGGTGTTCGTGGTCATTCTCAAGGGCTCTATCCCCTTTGCCACCGAGCTGATGAAGCGCGTTACGCTTCCCTTGGAAATTGAGGTCATGAAGGTTTCCTCTTACGGCGCGGGCACCAAGAGCTCGGGCGAGATCCGCATTCATACCGACCTTTTGCGCGACGACCTGCCCGACTGCGATCTGCTCATTATCGAGGACATTGTGGACAGCGGCAGAACGCTCGCTCGCCTGACTCAGCTCTTCGAGCACAGACTCGTGGGCAGCGTCAAGACCTGCACTATGCTCGACAAGCCCTCTCGCCGCGAGGTGGAATTCGTGCCCGATTACGTCGGCACCGTCGTTCCCAACGAGTTTGTGGTCGGTTTTGGACTTGACTATGACGAAAAATACAGAAACCTGCCCTTCGTGGGCGTTCTGAAGCCCGAGATCTATTCGTGATCACGGAAAAATATATTGTACTCTGGCGCGGCTCGCGCGCCAAAACGGAGGTTTTGCATGAAAAATAATTTGAAGGTGGTGCTGTTTTACGTTGTCTTTATCGCCTTGATCGCCGTAGTCGTGGTCATGCTGTTCGGCGGTAATGCAAACAAGCAGCAGATCACCGACGTGACAGACTATCAGGAGGTCATCAAGGCGTTTTCCGACACCGCGGACACCAACGGTGACGGCATTGGCGACACGGGCATTAAAAGCTGCGTGATCAGCTTCCGCCATAAAACCCTGACATACACAACGTACGAGGATAAGATCTATCGCTACGAGATCGCGGATATGGAATACTTCCAGCGCGATCTGGGTCCCAAGATCGTCTCTCTCTCCGAGCAGGGACTGATCGAGGAGGTCGTGAACGAGCCCATCGTGGTCGTGCCCGGTTGGGTATCTCTGTTGCCCTTTGCGCTGATCATCATCGTATTCATCGTATTCTACTTTGTTGCCATGAAGCGCGCAAGCAGCGAGGGCAACAAGATCAACAGCTTTGGCAAGGCGCGCGTCAAAACGCCCAAGCCCGATGATAAGAATAAGGTTCGTTTCAAGGACGTTGCAGGCGCGGACGAGGAAAAGCAGGAGCTCGCAGAGATCGTGGAATTTCTCAAAGCTCCCGGCAAGTTCTCCCGTCTTGGCGCAAAGATCCCCCATGGCGTACTGCTCATGGGCCCTCCCGGTACGGGTAAGACCCTCTTGGCAAAGGCCGTTGCAGGTGAAGCAGGCGTTCCCTTCTTCTCGATCTCAGGCTCGGATTTCGTGGAAATGTACGTTGGTGTCGGTGCATCGCGTGTGCGCGACCTGTTTGAAAACGCACGCAAAGCCCCCGCATCCATCATCTTTATCGACGAGATCGACGCGGTCGGTCGTCACAGAGGCGCAGGTCTTGGCGGCGGTCACGACGAGAGAGAGCAGACCCTGAACCAGCTGCTGGTTGAAATGGACGGCTTTGGCTCGCACGAGGGCATTATCGTCATCGCGGCAACCAACCGCCCCGACATTCTTGACCCCGCGCTGCTCAGACCCGGCAGATTTGACCGTCAGATCACGGTCAACTACCCCGACCTTGGCGGCAGAGAGGAAATTTTGAAGGTACACGCCAAGAACAAGCCCTTGGAAGAGAGCGTTGACCTTACCCGCGTGGCAAGAAGCACGGTCGGCTTTACGGGTGCGGATCTTGCAAACCTGCTCAACGAGGCAGCTCTGCTGGCTGCTCGCAGAAACAAGCAGCTTGTGGGCATGGAGGAGATTGACGACGCATACCTGCGCATCATCACCGGCCCGCAGAAGAAGAGCAGAAAGATCAAGGAGAGCGAGCTGCGCAACACCGCATACCACGAGGCAGGTCACGCCATCGTCGGTCACGTGCTGCCGCATATCGATCCCGTTCAGCTCATTTCCATCATTCCCAGCGGCAATGCCCTGGGTTACACCCTCAATCCTCCCACCGAGGATAAGTTCAGCGTTTACCGCGAGGAGCTCAAGCAGGAGATCGCCATG
>JAGBXH010000300.1 GCA_017629395.1 Clostridia bacterium
GCATTGGCTACGAGCTGCTCAAGCTGGCAGGCAGATATGATACCATTCTGACCCGTCTGATCTCGCTGCCCGGCGTCTGGCTGCAGCACATTACCGTGCTTGAGCCCGATGACAGCATGATCGAGTGCGCTATCGCAGCCGTCAAGGAAGTCATTCCCGAGGACGAAAGTGACCGCTGGTAATAAAATTTTTTCACAACAGGAGATAGAAGTATGAAAATTGTTTGCTGTAACGATTACAAGGAAATGTCGCGCGTAGGCGCAGGTATGGTAGCGGAGATCGTCAAGTCCAAGCCCGCATGCGTGCTGGGTCTTGCTACCGGCTCGACTCCCGAGGGACTTTACGCCGAGCTGATCGATATGTACAAGAAGGGTGAGCTGGATTTCTCGGAAGTCACCACGGTCAACCTTGACGAGTATTATCCCATTTCTCCCGAAAATGAGCAGAGCTACCGCTATTTTATGAATACCAAGCTGTTTGACCACGTCAACGTGGACAAGGCAAATACCCACGTTCCGAGCGGCAGTGCAGAGGATGCTGCAGCCGAGGCTGCAAGATACGAGTCCTTCGTGCGCTCTCTGGGTGGTGCGGATATCCAGATTTTGGGCATTGGCAGAAACGGTCATATCGCGTTCAACGAGCCTGCAGAGGCACTGTATCCCGCAACCCACGTTACCGGCTTGACCGAGGACACCATTGACGCCAACGCGCGCTTCTTTGCAAGCGCAGACGAGGTGCCCACCAAGGCGCTGACTATGGGCATGGGTACCATTTTGTCCGCAAAGAAGATCATTATCCTTGCAAACGGCAAGGGTAAGCACGAGGCTGTCTCTGCTATGCTTAGCGGCATGGTCACCACCTCTTGCCCCGCATCCTTCCTCAATTTGCACGCTGACGTCACGCTGATCTGTGACCGCGAGGCTTACGAGGGCTGAAATGGATATTCTGACGATCAAAGAGCAGGCAGCAAGGGCGGCTGAACAGATTTTGGACGCAGCAGGCGCGAAGGCAGGGCAGATCATGGTTGTGGGCTGCTCCTCGTCTGAGATCGCGGGCGGTCAGATCGGGCACGCATCCGCGCCCGAGGTGGCAGACGCGGTGTACGACGCTATTGCAGCGGCTTGCAAAGCGCGTGGTGTGTACCTTGCCGCACAATGCTGTGAGCACCTCAACCGTGCGCTGATCGTGGAGCGCGCATGTGCCGAGAAGTACGGACTTTGCGAGGTCTGCGTGCTGCCGCAGCCCAAGGCGGGCGGCTCGTTTGCAACTGCTGCATGGGCAGGCATGCAAGAGCCCTGCGCGGTGGAGTATATCAAGGCGCACGTGGGCATGGATATCGGCGGCACGCTGATCGGCATGCACCTGTGTCACGTGGCTGTGCCTGTGAGAATTGAGCAAAACGTGATCGGATGTGCAAGCGTATTGTGCGCACGCACGCGCCCCAAGTTTGTGGGCGGCAGCCGCGCACAATATCCCGAAGGCGCAGGAAGATGAATTTTCTGTAAACAAAACGCCAACCCCCTTGAAACTTACCTTGGGTAAGAGTGTAAAATGTGGATGATGCAAGCGTCATCCACATTTTTTGAAAGGACTTTGACTATGAAGATGAAGGAAACCTGCGCGCGATCGGGGCTGACCGAGCGTGCGGTGAGATTATATTGCGAGCGCGGTCTGGTGCACCCCGAAAAGCGTTGGGAGCGGGGCAGGGAGTATCTGGATTTTTCGGATCACAACCTGCGCGAGTTGACAATTGTTGCCCAGCTACGCCGCGCGGAGTTTACCTTGGACGAGATAGCCATGATGTTGGACGAACCGGCAAAATGCGGCGACGTGTTGGCAGGCTGGAGAGGCAGGATCACCGAGCAAAATCAACGCTTGGAGAGCGCAAAGGATAAGCTTGCCGAGCTTTCGGCGCACGAGAGCTTGTCAGCCGAGCGACTTGCCGAGCTGTTGGGGGCAAGGGTTGCCGCGCACGGTGCAGCACCTTATGAGGGCGAAACCTTTGCCGAGTTTTGTGAAAGGGAATCGTATTCCGGCACTTACAGCGAGGAAATGCAGGAGATCAGCCGCAAGGAGGAGCGTCGCACACGCTTTGGCAAGGTGTTTTTGATCCTGTATACCGTGTTTATGAGCTTTACTGCATGGATCGGTCTTGCGCTGTCCTACGGATCGTCGGGCGTGCTGTGGCCTGCATTATTGATGATAGCTGCATTCATTTTAGTCACCGTATTTTTGTATCGCGGTGCGCTTTGGGCGCGCGGTGTGGCGATTGTATGGCATATTGCCAGCGCGGCGCTGATTGCCTACCAAATTCCGTCCTGCCTTCCGGGTGCACGCGACTACGTGGTGCACGTGACCATGGATGACGGCACGATCGAAACCATTGTGCACACTTATCCCTTGTGGAACAGTCTGCTTCTGTGCGGTGCATTGCTCCTTTTGGTAGCGCTTGATCTGTTTTGCGTGTACATGCTGTGGTTTAACCGCGGCGTCAAGGAGTATCTGTACGACAGATCTCTGAATTATTGAATAAGGAAACGCGACATCCGATACGGGTGTCGCGTTTTTTACGCGAGAGCGGGCGATCACATATTTCGGCTATGCCGAAATTCTCGCCCCTACGGCTGTTTTTTTAGGTTTTTGGTAGTAAAACCATAGCGCAGACACTTGTAGGGGCAATTCAAGAATCGCCCGCCTATAAACAACCAGCTTTTTTCTGCAAAAAATCCGAAAAATCTCTTGACAAGAGTACGAAACAGGACTATAATATTGACATAGAGTACGATATAGGACTCTTTGGAGGAAATATGGATCAGAATTTCATAGAACAGCGCGGTTCGATCAGCCAGCAGATCAAGGAGCTGGTGGGCGTATACCGCGGTGCGATCAAGCATTTAGCCATATCCGAGAGCGAATTCTGGATTTGGTACACCTTGGTCGCCATGCCGGGTGAGCACACCCAGCAGGATATTTGTGCCATGTGGTCGCTGCCCAAGCAGACGGTCAACACGGTCATTACGGGTATGCGACTGAAAAAGCTGGCATACCTGGAAATCATTCCCGGCACGCGCAATCACAAAATCGTGCGCTTGACCGAGGAAGGCAAGCGCAGAGGTGAGGAAATCGTCGCTCCCGTGACCTGCGCGGAGCAAAAGGCGTTTGCCAAGATGCCGCGCGAGGAGCTCTCGCTCTTGGAGCATCTTTTCGGCAAATATATCGATACGCTGCGGGGGGAGCTCCATGAAGCGTAACGGTGTCTTACAAGCAATCGTAGATTTTGTAGAAGGCGCAATCGTAGGCGTGGGCGCCATCCTGCCCGGTGTCAGCGGCGGCGTGCTCAGCGTGGCATTTGGCGTGTACGAGCCCATGATGGAGCTGCTGACCACCCCCGTGCCCGCCGTCAAAAAGCACTACCGCATGTTCATTCCGTTCGGCATTGGCTGGATCGTGGGCTTTCTGCTGCTTGCAAAGGGAGTCGAGGTGCTGTTCAATGCCTGCGCGCCCGTCGCGCTCATGCTGTTCTTCGGCTTGATCTGCGGCACGCTGCCCGAGCTTTTCAAGGTGTCCGAGCAAAGTGACGCAAAGAAGAGCTGGACGCCCTTCGTGGTGTCGCTGTCCTTGGCATTTTTGTTCTTTCATTTGCTGGAGAACGCCTCGGGCATGACCATTCCGCCCTCATTTTTCGCGTTTATGTTCTGCGGCTTTTTGTGGGGGCTTTCCACCATCGTGCCGGGGCTTAGCTCGTCCTCAATCCTGATTTGCTTTGGGCTGTACGAGCCCATGACAGAGGGCATTGCCGCGCTGGACCCTCGCGTGCTCGTGCCCATGCTGCTGGGCATTGCCGTGACCGCGCTTTCCTTAGCAAGACTGGTCAACATGCTTTATAAAAAGCATTATGCCATTACCTCGCGCGTCGTGCTTGGCTTTGTGGTGGCATCCTCGATCAAGATCGTCCCCGCAAAATTTGATTCGATTCCGATCTTGGCGATCTCCTTGATCTGCTTTGTGCTCGGCTTCATCGTCGCACGCGGTATGGATATCGCGCAGAAAAAACAACAAAATTCCTCTTTGGAGAAAGGTATTTGACATGAAATTCATAGGCGTTTACGATTATACGGTTATTTTGACGTACATGAGCCTGATCTCGGGGCTTATCGGCATCAGATTGGCGTACAGCGGTCAGATCATGTGGGCAATGCTGTGCCTGCTGACGTCCGGCATTTGCGATATGTTTGACGGCGTGGTCGCGCGCACCAAAAAGAACAGAACCGAGGACGAAAAAAACTTCGGCATTCAGCTGGACTCGCTGTGTGACGTGGTGTGCTTTGGCGTCGTGCCTGCCGTGATTTTGTATTTTAGCGGCGTGGATGAGATCTGGGGCATTGCGTTTCTTGTGTTTTACGTGCTTTGCGCGGTCATTCGCCTGGCGTTCTTCAACGTGCTGGAAACCAAGAGACAGCAGACAGAGGGCGGCTGCACCAAATATTACCGCGGCTTGCCCGTCACCAACGCAGGCTTTATCCTGCCCGCATGCTTCCTGCTTGGCTTGATCGTGCCCGATAACGTCATGAACGTGATCTATCACGTCCTGCCCGTCGTCGTGGGTCTGATGTTCATCACCGACGTGCGCGTGCCCAAGCTTGACCTTGGTAAGCTGCTGAGCAAGCCCGCAAAGAAAAAGAGCAAGCAGGAATGATGCGCCATATACACGTATATAATTAAATAGTAGAAAAGAGAGCCTTGCAAGCGTAAGGGCTCTCTTTTTTGCGCCAAAATCCGCTCCGCAGAGGCAGGGAAAACACAAGAAAATCGCGCCCCAAAACTCCCTGTAGAAGCAGAATTGTGCTAAATGCACAATATATAGACACCAATTGCATATTTGAGTCCACCAACGGCAGTTGACGATTGGCGGAAATCATGATAAAATTATGATGAAAAAATAATGTGCCGTACTGTCTGCTTTTGGCTGAAAAGGTCGAATGCAAGAGCACGGCGCGCCGCCCAAAATGCGTTTTTTACCGTGAACGGGCACGCAAGGCGCACCCAAAGGGCTTGCAAGCCACGACGGATGTACCGCGCCGCCGCGCACGCGCAAAATGCGCAAAGTCGGGCAAAAATCAAAAAATCATATATTTTGAAAGGGAAAATCTTATGAGAAACTTTTTTAAGAAGCTTCGCTCCGACTCATGGAGCAAGTATTTCAGCAAGACCGTGCAGCGCGTCGGCAAGAATAACGCCGGCTTCTCCTTGGTCGAGCTGATCGTGGTCATTGCCATCATGGCAGTGCTCGCAGCTGTTGCCGTCATCGGCGTCAGCATTTATATTCCTAAGGCGCAGGAAGCTACCGATAACGAGCTGCTGAACGTGCTGACCGATGCACTTGTCGCTGCATGCCTGAGCGAAGGCGTTGACCAGCGCGAGATTACCGCTACCATTGCTGTTGACGCAAACGGTAAACTTGTTATGAACGGCAACAATATCGCACTTGATATTACCAGCGGAGTTACTGCCGACAAAGAGACTAAGATAGTTACACTCTTTAATGAGATCTATAATGATGAATCTACCTTCAATTTGTCTGAGAGCAACCAAATTTATTATCCTTGTAAGGAAGATAATCAGGTTGAGTATAAGTTCGGTTGGGAAAAGGGTACTGCCTCGGTTTACGATGGCATTGTTTTTGATCCGGATGACATTAACGCGATCAAGGATAGTAACTTTAACAAGCTTGGTGCAGGCGTTCTGCTCGACAGAGTTGACCTTGCAACTGGATTGCTGGCAGGTCTTGCTGGCGATGGCGGAGATAATCGTGTAACAGAGCTTTTGTTAGATCGTTCCAACATTCTGCAGATGGCTGCTCTTATGGAGTGGGGATCGGACGAAGATGTTATTGATGCAAAATTTGCAGAGTTGATCAATAAGAAGGTTGCGTTGATGAAGGAGCAGGATTCTTCTTTAGAAAGTATGGATCCGGATGAGTTATACGCAATGGCAGCTAGAGAAGTGCTTGCCAATAATGCTGTGTTGATTGCTGCTACGAAGTCTGAATATACTCAAACTGATCCTTTTGTCGTAGCCATGGCTGAAGGTAATGCGAAGAATATTATTCTGAACAATTTGAATGCTGGTGAAACTTCTACCGCAATTTCTCAGGCGGCTCTGGTATATGGTATGTACACCTCTTATGCTGCATTGAACAACATTGAAATTTCGGATGACTTTGACATGAGGGTTGTTTTGAACGCAATGGAAGAGCCTGGCTTTAAATCCTATATGGCAACCGAGGCGGAGAAAGATTTGAATGCCTATAATGCCTCTATGAACATGATCAATACCAGTACTTCTAACAAAGAAGCAGTTGAAGACGTGTTACTCAATGGCTTTGATAGCGATTCCCTCAACAAGATTATGAGTGATGCATTGAATTGATTTCCACTAAAATGGTAGTGAAATTGTTGCTTCTTGAATTTGAACTAATAAAAATTGGTGTCATGCAACAAAATTTTAGTTTTAGTTGTAGAACAACACAAGAAAGGAGACACCTATGACGAAACGAAATTTATTGTTTTTATTTGTATCGTTTTTGACAGTGATTATCTTGGCAGTTACTGCTTTGTCCATACCCGCGAGTGCTACTAATGTAGATATGCTTGACGGGCAAGTTAGAGTTTCCGATTCTCAAAATACCTTGAGCAATTCTAATGGTACTCTGACAGCAACTGCCAAAGGCAGCTTGATGAGCAAGAAAACTAACACAATTACGATAACCAATAACTTATCTACTGCAGCAACGCTCTCATTTGACTACAGTGTAGCTTCAGCTAATAGCTTCACTATTGCAGGTGCTTCCGCTTCTTCGAGTGGATCATACTCTGCGTTGTTGGATAGTGGTGCCTCTGTAAAAATACAAATAACAAGCAATAGTGGTTTCTCAAACCTTACTGTCACGTTGACTTTGAGCAATCTTAAACTGGTTGCAGCCGGACAAAAGTTTACTGGAACGTTTGGTTTTGATTCGAGTTTGGGTAGTATCACTGTTGGTGGAAATACTATCCAAAACGGTGGAACTGCAGAGGTTAGCTCGGATGGTACTCCTGTTAAGGCAACGCCCAATGCTGGTGCGACGTTCCTTGCTTGGATTGATGCAAATACCCATGAAAGAATTTCGACTAAAGCTGAAGACAGTTTGGTTATTGATAGCGATCGTTCAATTCAAGCGGTTTTTGTGAATTCATCCTCGAAAGCTTGGTTCATGGTAAACAACCTATACTACTATGACGATTTGTATACTGCTATCACAAAGGTTGGAACTGCTTCTAACAAAACAATAGTGTTGCTATCTGATGGTATTCTTCCGGCAGGAAATTATACCATTCCTACTGGTGTAACCCTGTTAATTCCCTATGATGATACAAACACCCTATATACCAGTTATCCGGGAACTGCAACGGGCTATTCCGCGCCAAGCTTTTACCGTACGCTGACGATGGTAGAGGGAGCCCACATTACTGTTAACGGTGCCATCAGTCTGTCTGCCAAGCAGTCAGCGCATGCCAGTTACGTTGGCGCGCCCACGGGTGCGGTGAGCCGCATCAGCATGGCTCAAGGCAGCTCCATTACTGTCAACAATGGCGGTGCTTTGTATGCCTGGGGATATATCACCGGTTCCGGTACTGTGAATATGATGAGTGGCTCTGTGGTCTATGAAGGCTTTCAGGTTGCCGATTGGCGTGGTGCGCTGGATAGCTGGAACATGGAACATGGAGTTTTCATTTTCAGCCAGTACTACGTTCGCAATGTCGAAGTGCCTATGACCATCCATAGCGGCGCGACGGAATATGGTATTATGGCAGTTGATATAGCGGTCCTAGGTGTGAAACAGGTCAAATTTCCCATGTTTGGCGGAAATGACGCCATGTTCAACATCCAAAGTGGCTCTTTTGTCAAGGCATACAACGGAGCAGAGGATCGGGATATGTATACGATTCAGGGGAACGTTACGCTTCACGGCATTGTAAGTGAAAAAGTTGCTGGTATATACAGCATCAATATCGCTGAAAACGTTTTCTATATTTCCAGCAGCTATACAGTAAATGCTCTCAGTGGTAGTACGCTGACCATAGACCAAGATGTGGCAATCCTGCCCGGTGCGCAGATTTACATCCAAGAGGGATGCTCTGTTGAGCTTACTGCTGATTCCGAGTTGTACGTTTACGATCGGGATCAGTGGGTTGGTCAGGGCTTCGTTGCCGGTGGTGTTGACTTCAAGCCCTGCGTTTACAGCCCCGGCAGAGTTAAGACTATGACCGCAGATGATCTGCAGGATGCCTACATTGATGTTAAAGGTACACTTGACGTGTACGGAAAATTCTACACCACTGAAGGCGGCGCTAATATCACCAGCACCGGCTCCGGCAAGATTAACTTGCATGCTGATGTGCCCGCAGCGACTACCAACTATCAGTATGGTAAAGATTATGTTCAAGTGCCTGTTACCGCTGCTCAGCTGAAGAATACTGATGGCTATACAAAGACCGCCAGTGGTAGTAAAACTACGTACACTTATACCAATGGCAGATGGGTTTGCGAAGAGCATAACTATGAAAAGACCGAAACTACAGCTACCTGTACAGAGCCCGGTGTTGCTACTTACACCTGCTCCGCTTGCGGGTATGTCAAAACCGAAGACGATGCCGCTCTCGGCCACGATGAAGTCTCTCACGAGGCACAGGCACCCACTTGTACTGCAATTGGTTGGGACGCATACGTAACCTGCTCTCGTTGTGACTATTCTACTTACGCAGAGAAGACGGTCCTCGGTCACGCATGGGGTGAACCGACCTACGATTTTGCTGCGGACGGCTCTGCTTGCACCGCAACTCGTGTTTGCGAGCACAACGGTGAGCACAAGGAAGTAGCGAATGCGACCATTCAGGACGCAGAGAAGATTGCTCCTACCTGCACTACCATGGGTACCACCACCTACACGGCAACCTTTGGCGTAGATTGGGCAGCAACTCAGACCACGGACGTAGTGGATATTGAACTGAATGCATTGAACCATAGTAGTGTTGGATTTACTTACACCGATAATACTGACGGCACGCATACCAAGGCGCATGAATGCTGTGGTGCTTCTGTCGAAACCGTTGCGCACGATTACACGCACGATGCCGATGCGCACAAGTGTATTTGTGGCGACATTGAGAACTTTACGATCACTTGGATCGTTGACGGTGTTGAGATCACCGAGACCTACGACTTTGGCGAAGTGCCTTCGTTCAAGGGCAGCACCGATAAGGCAGCTACTGCTCAGTACACCTACACCTTTGCAGGTTGGGATGTTGAGATTGCAACCGTAACCGGTGATGCAACCTATACTGCAACCTATAGCTTTACCGTAAACAAGTACACAATTCAGTTTGTGAATGCTGATGGCACTGTACTGCAGAGCACCGATGTTGAGTATGGCACAATGCCCGAATATATCGGTGCAACTCCCACTAAGGCAGCTGATGCACAGTATACCTACACCTTTGCTGGCTGGGATGTTGAGATTGCAACCGTAACCGGTAACGCAACCTATACTGCAACCTATGATTCTACTGTCAACAAATACAAAATTCAGTTTGTGAATGCTGATGGCACTGTGCTGCAGACCGGCAAGGTTGCATACGGCGAAACTCCTGTGTTTGCCGGTGAAACGCCTACTAAGGCTGCCACCGCTCAGTACACCTACACCTTTGCAGGTTGGACTCCTGCGGTTGTATCTGTAACCGGCGAGGCAACCTATACCGCAACCTACACCGAGACAGTTAATAAGTACACGATCACTTGGATCGTTGACGGTGTTGAGACCACCGAGACCTATGAATACGGTGCAACGCCCGAATATACAGGCGAAAAGCCTACTAAGGCTCCCGATGCAAACAATCACTATGTATACCAGGGATGGGATAGAAACCTTGCCGAAATAACCGAAGATGCTACCTATACTGCTGTTTTCAAGACCGTTGCTCATACAAAGAAGGATGATTGCTGGATAAAGGAAGACGATCATCACTGGAAGGCTTGTGGCGGTTGCGAATATAAGCTAGAAGAGGGCGAGCACGCCTGGTCGGAGGAATACAAATCCGATGGCGATAAGCACTGGTACCAGTGTGAAACATGTGTAGCGGTTAAAGATGAAGAGGCTCACAAGGACACCAATCCCAAGGACCACAAGTGTGACGAGTGCGAAACCGAGCTGAGCCAGTGCTCCGATGTGACTACCGACAAGGATCACAACTGTGATATCTGCGGTGCAGCGGATGTTACTAAGCATACTTACAGCTCTGTTGTAAATGCTCCCACTTGTACCGACAAGGGTTTCACTACCTACACCTGCGATTGTGGCAACACTTATGCTGCTGATGAGGTGAAGGAACTGGGCCATAGCTTCACCGAGTATACGAGCAACAACGATGCAACCTGTACCGCAGACGGCACCAAGACCGCAAAGTGTGATAACTGTGATGCAACCGATACGATCACAGACGAGGGAAGCAAGCTTGATCATACTTACGAACACGGCACGTGCACGGGTTGTGATAAAGTTGCGTTCGTACCCGAATTTGGCGCTCTTTCTGGCGAAGGTTCTACCACGATCGATAA
>JAGBXH010000301.1 GCA_017629395.1 Clostridia bacterium
AGCGGATCTTATCGCCCATCGTGCGCCAAAAGTCCACGCATTCGGCGCGCTTTTGGTCGTAGTCAAACGTCGGCGGCTGCTCTTTTGCGCGAATTGCGCCCGTAAAGCGCAGGGATTTGCCCGCGTCAAGGCTGTAGCGCACCTCGAAATAATCGGCAGCGGCAAAGCTGTGCCCGCTTGGAGCATCGGTGACAAAGCGAACGTCCAAGCGGGCACAGCTTCGCCGCTGCCGATTATTTCGAGGTGCGCTACAGCCTTGACGCTGGCAAATCCCTGCGCTTTACGGGCGCAATTCGCGCAAAAGAGCAGCCGCCGACGTTTGACTACGACCAAAAGCGCGCGGAATGCGTGGAGTTTTGGCGCACGATGGGCGATAAGATCCGCTGCCTGCCCGACACCGAGGATGCGCGCTATCTTGGCATCTATCGCCACATGGTCATGCAATGCACGCAGATGCTCTCGCGCTACGAGGGGCAGGAGGCGATCACTGTTCGCCAGGGCGACGTGGCACGCTTCGTCTGGCCCTATGAGGGAGCACAGGTGCTGGTCAACCTGGAGCGCGCAGGCATTACCGAATATTCCGCCGACGCCTATCGCGGCTATTTTGACCGCTGGCTGGTGCGCACGGGAGAGGACGCGGGCAAGATCGGCAGCAATGCAGGCTGGGAGAATTTCACGGGTTCGGTGATCTGGGGACTGTCCGAGCATCTGCTCAACGTCGACGATCCCACCAAGGCTGCAGAGTTTTTGCCCTATCTTGTCATGATGCGCGATTGGATCAAGCGCAAAAGGCACTCCACGCGCGAGGTGGGCTATCCCAATATTTTCCCCTGCGGTAAGGGCAGCGACTGGAGTGAGCAGGGGCAATTCTGGACGTTTACGGACAGCCACAACTGTATGGCACTGCGCTCGATGTGCAAGGCGCTGAAAAAATACAATTTTGCGGAGTACGACGCCACAAAAGCGGAGCTGGACGATTACAGCCGCGCGATCATAAGCATTCGCGACGAGTTGTTTAGCGGTCACGAGCACGACGAGGCGTATATCCTTCCTCATATGCTGGGGATCCCCTTTGAGGACAGCGAAAATTACAGCTACTACACCGATGGCGCACCCTACCTGCTCTACACCGGATTTATCGAGCCGGGCAGCACGATCATGCAAAAAATGGAGGCATTCTTTCGCCTGCGCGGGCAGTTTGAAAAGGGGCTGACGGGTCGCATGACAAGCTGTGCGAGCATGTGGGACGAGGCGTATTTCGGCGGCTACGGCGACGTGTGGTACACCATGCAAAGTGAGACCTATTGGATCAGGGCTTGGTGCGCCTCGGGACAGCGAGCCAAGGCATTGGAGAGCCTGGAGGCTTGCCTGACATACGGATTGAGCCGTGAGTGCATCGCTGCCGAGCGGTACTGCTCCATCAACCCGTGGTACAATCCCTGGCAGCCCAACGGCAGCGGCAGCTCGCGCGTCATCGAGATGATGCAAACGTATTTCGGTGTAAAACCCGTTTGATGCTTCGGGTCAGCAGAGGTCGCGTGTTCGAATCATGGCGCTACGGGCGTAAAAACAGCAGGGAGTCCGCTGGACTCCCTGCTCTATTGCACCGAAAAACGTTCTTTCACGCTTTTTTGCGGCACGAAAGATACTAAACAAAAGTCTGATTTTATGGCTTTGAAGCCTTGCAATCTAACTGCTCTTGTGATAGAATAGAATTGTTAAAAAATCAAATCTTTAGTGGAGGGCTTTATTATGAGCATTTTTGACATATTTAAAATTGATGAGTTTAAAGCTCGGATAGCTGAATTAGAACGTGAAAGAGAACAACTTGGTTTTAAAGAATATGCTGAAGCGCAAGAAGCTATAGAACGAATAAAAAAAGAAACAGACGAAGAAATAAGAAAAAAACGCACAGAGTTTGAAATGCTTCAAAGAGAAGCAGAATTAGATATCGCTAATGGAAACCAAATCATCTCCACCTTGCGAGAAACAATTGCAAATTTAAGTGTCGAGAAGGAAAAGTTAGAAAAACAAACCCAAACTAACATCAACAAAATACAAAAGGCAAAAGAATTATATAGAGCGATAGATTATTCACTTAAATTTTTTCATGCACCTGCGAGTTACGAATGGAATGAATCATCCTATAACCCTTTAAACGAAGAACAGGAAACATTCTTAAACGAAGTTGCTCCGACTATAACGTTAAATCTGCATTGTATGAATGTGAATGATTTGCGCACGGCATATCGGAACAATGAAAAACAAATCGACAAATTAGTAGAATCATACAAAGCAAGATATACAACTAAAGCAAATCAGACCATATACGAACTCATGGTAATTGCATTAAGAGCAGAGTTGCAAAATGTCCTGTATGTTTTAAAATATGACAAGCTCGATAAGGCTATAGAGAACATTAAACTTATAACGTCAAAATATCTTGCTATTGCCACCAGTGGAAATCAGAGTATTGCCCCTACAATGAATCGCTTCATAGGCGAAATAGAATACTTGTTTATCAATGCTGTTAAGATAGAGTATAACTACTATGTCAAGAAAGAGCAGGCAAAACAAGAACAGCAGGCTATTCGTGAACAAATGCGGCAAGAAGCAGAAGAAAGAAAAGCTTTGGAGCAAGAGCGCAAAAAGATTGAAGCAGAAGAGAAAAAATACCTCAACGAAATCGAAAGAATACGCGAGCAAATTTCCAATGCCGACGAACAAATTGTTGAAAAACTAAAGGCTGAACTTATGGAAGTAGAGAGTCATCTTGCAGATGTCGCGGTCAAAAAAGAAGAAATCGTTAATCTTCAAAACGGAAAAGCCGGAAATATTTATATTATCAGTAACCTTGGAGCTTTTGGCGATAACATGTTTAAAATAGGCATGACAAGAAGATTAGATCCTCAAGATAGAGTAGATGAATTGGGAAGCGCATCTGTTCCCTTCAAATTTGATGTGCACAGTTTCATTTTCTCAGAAGATGCTGTTGCGTTGGAAAATGAATTGCATAAACGTTTGAACGATCAGCGTGTGAACAAAGTAAATTCCAGAAAAGAATTTTTCTATTCAACAATAGATGAATTAGAAGCGTTGACATTAGAACTTTCGCCGTCTGCTGAATTTAACAGAACTATGTTGGCGGAAGAATTCAGACAATCACAATCCAGCTCTGCCAATTACACATCTGATTACAGATTGGATGAAAATGAAGAAGAGGACGAATAATTAAACTTGCTCGCAATAGGTTGACAAAATCTAAACAGGATTCGAACCTCGCGTTGCCCTCGCGGAAAACATAGTCGATCGGGAGATCTCGATACGCTCGATCCCCCGCTCTCCTTGTTTTCTCGCTTTTTTGCGGATCAAACGATACTCAATCGTTTGATCTCGCAAAACCCATGAACCCGAACGATGGTTCGGGTCAGCAGAGGTCGCGTGTTCGAATCATGGCGCTACGGGCGTAAAAACAGCAGGGAGTCCGCTGGACTCCCTGCTGTTTTTATGGTCGGAGTGACAGGATTCGAACCTGCGACCTCATGGACCCGAACCATGCGCACTACCAAACTGTGCCACACCCCGATGTTTTTTTGTTGTTTTTTCGGGGATTCGTCCAAGCCCTCATGGACCCGAAACCATATCCGAAGGAAATTCGCGCACATACCAAACTGTGCCACACCCCGAAATCGACCGTATCATTATAGCACGGTCGCAAAGGTTTGTCAATACATTTTTCGGAGAAAACGCAAAATCCTTATGAATCCTTGCGTTTCTCCGTTTTTTACGTCATAGCGTCGTACAAATTGACAAATTCCAACCCGCTTTTGAGTGCGTATGCGGCGGTGTACGCCGTGCCGCCCTTGCTTTTGGTCAGAAACGCGATGCAAACGTCGCTTCCCTGCACCAAGCGTCGGTCACGCTCCAGCATGCAGCCCTCGCGATAGCTGTCGTACAGATACGTCACGCTGTCCGCCTCGGCAAGCACAAAACGATAGGCGCGGCGGTCAGCCTCACTCCACGCAGCATCCTGGTCGCGGCAAGGCAGGATCAGCTCCAGCTTGATATGCGGAAACTGCTTTTTTTGTTCTATGACGCACAGCGAGGCAAGCGTATCAAACCCGATCGCTCCGCCCGCACGAAAGCACACAGCTCCCGCCTCTGCCTGCTTGGCAATCTCTGCCTTGAGCAGCGCGGGCAATGCCATCATGTGCGCAGGATCGATCTGCCTGTGCCCTGTAAAGCACACCGTTCCGTTTTGCATGGAATCCACCTCCCCTTCCACCTCAGTATAGCACATATGTTCGATTTTGTAAAGTCTTTTTGCACAAATCGTGCACAAAAAAGCACACTTTTGCAACAAAATACGCGTATTTTTTGCAAAAAAATCACATTTTGACACGTAAAATGACGCCTCCCGACCGGATCCGTGCGCTTTCTTACCCCGGCATATGACAAAAAAAGTGCCGACGCTTCCGCTATAATGGTAGAAAAAACAAACCGCACGGAGGTTCCCTTATGCAACAAAACACCGAATACATATCAATCGAAGGACAAGCCCTTGGCAAGACCCGCATGCGGCTGCATACGGCATCCGCAGCGCGGCGCAGGCGCATTTTGTTGAGCGTGGTACGCAGCACGGGCATTATGCTGGTTTCATGGCTATTGGGGCTTTTGAGTGCGTTTTTCGGCACGTATCCCGCAGGGCTGGTCCTGCTGTGTGCCGCAAACAGCGGCGTCCCCTTTATTTTCACGGGGCTTTGTGCCTCTCTGCCCTTTATCGGTGCGCCGTGGGGCTATCTTTGCGCATATCTTGGCATATTGATTCTGCGCGTGGCGGTCACACTTTTGGTTGGCAGCGGCAGAGCAAATCTGCGCAATTTGCCGCCTTTGCCCGCTGACAGACTCAGCGCCGCCCTTTTGCAAATAGAGGACGGTGGCTTTTTCGGCACGCGCGGTGCGCTGCCCGATGCCGAGTCCAACCTGGACAAGCCAAGGCTGTTTTGCGAAGCACCGATTTTGCGCATGATGACGGGAGCAATTGCTGCGCTGATTGCGGGAGGATTTGCCATTGCGATCGGCGGCTTTCAATACTACGATCTGTTCGGCACGCTGTTTTTGCTGGCAATCGTGCCCTTGGGCGTTGTTTTGACCGTTCCCTTTTTTATGCCGGAAAAGCAGCACCGCCTTTCGGGATACGTCGCTTTGACGGCGCTTTGCATGTGTACCGTGCTTGCAGCGCGACCCTTTGCGCTGCTTGGTATATCCGTAAGCCCTATAGCGGCAGCGTTGATGGTCTACCTTGCGCTCAAGCGGCGCGGCTTTGCAGCCGCTATGATGTGCGCCGTCGGCTGCGGCGTGGCGTTTGACCCCATCCATTCCCCCATTTTCATCATAGGGCTTGTGCTATGGGTGCTGTGCGCACAGCTATCCGACAGGCTCGCGCTGGCAGCAGCGCTTGGCACAGCGCTTGGCTGGAGCGCACTGTTGGGCGGCTTTTTGGGGATGCTGACGGCACTCCCCACCGTGCTGACGTGCGGTGCTTTGCTGTTTGCGGCAGACAAATGGCTGCTGCCTGCGGCAGATGCCGCCGAGGTGGAAAGAGAGGACTGCGACTTTGCGGGCGAGAGTGAGTTTGCGCGCCTTGTGACAGAGGAAAGCAAGAGCATGAGCGCTTCGGAGCGTACCGAATGCATGGTGCAGGCGTTCACGGGGCTTTCCGAGACCTTTTACGAGCTTTCCGACAAGCTGCGCCGCCCCGCCCTTTTGGATCTGCGCCGCATTTGTGACGTTGCTTTTGAAAGCGCATGCGCCGACTGTCCGCGTCGGGAGATCTGCTGGGGCTCGGAGTACAGCACTACCCTGGAGGGCATTGGAAAGCTGACCTCCGCCCTGCATTTGACGGGCAAGGCAGACGCTTCCTGCTTGCCTGCACGTTTGCTTTCGGCTTGTCCGCGCACTGACCGCATCCTGACAAGTGCCAACGAGCAATGTGCAAGCGCCACCGCGCAGCTGCTTCAAAATGAGCACACACACGTATTTGCAGCCGACTATGCCGCCATTGCAGATCTTTTGACGGATGCCCTGCGTGAAAACAACGAGGAATTTTGCACCGATGCACAAACGGGCGAGCAAATTTACCGTTACCTGACAGACCAAGGCATTGCACTTGGCAGCATTGTGGTCAGCGGCAAGCGGCAAAAGCGCATCTGCGCACGCGGTGTGGGCTTTGGCAAGGGACGCGCAACGCCCGACGCCTTGCGCAAGGCGATTGAGAACATTTGCGCAACACCGCTTGCCGATCCCGTATTTGAGATCTCCCGCGACAGCACGATCATGATGCTTTGTGCACGCGATCGCTTTTCCGTTGCATACGCCACGGGCGTGATCCCCGCGCCTGCCGAGGTGCAAGCCGACCCGGACCGCCCCTCAGGTGACGCGCTTTGCTGCTTTGCAGGCAAAAGCTCGTATTTTTACGGCATTTTGTCCGACGGCATGGGCAGCGGCAAGCAAGCCGCCTTTTGTGCCGACGTCTGCACGATCTTTCTTGAAAAAATGCTGTACGCGGGCAACAGCCCCGAAATATCCCTGCGCATGCTCAATAACTATCTGCGCTCGCACTCGGATGCTCCCGAGGCGGAATGCTCGGTGGGCATTGACCTGGTGCGCATAGATCTCATCACGGGCACGGCGCACTTTATCAAGGGCGGCGCCGTCCCCTCCTTCGTGCTGCGCGGCAAGCAGCTGCTCAAGATCAAGGCGCACACGCCGCCCATCGGCATTATGCACGCGGTGCAGGCGCAGATCATTCCCTTTGAGCTTTTGGAGGGTGACGTGATCGTCATGGTCAGCGACGGCATCACGGGCGGCAACGAGGATTGCCCCTGGCTGATCTCGCTGCTCTCGGGGGTCCCGCTTTCCGATCCCGCGGTATTAAAGGAAACCATACTGCTTCATGCTCGCGAGTCGGGCAGCAGGGACGACATGTCGGTCGCGGTCATGCGCATCGATCAGCTGAGCGCGTAGCGCGGCACATACCGTCGTAGGGGCGATCAGTAATCGCCCGCTTCAATACCCCGTCCTTTTACCGCACAAACGCCACACGATCTTGCGCAATAGCTCGGTGGGAATGGCTAAGAGAGCAAGCGAGAAGGTAAAGCCCAGCTCGGCAGGCGTTAAAGGGGCGGTACGCAGCACGCTGCCGCCAAGGTAGACGAACGCGATCTGTATGGCGGTCACGGCAAGCATGATGCCGACAAATCCGGGGTTTTTGCCAATGCCCGCAAACAGGCGCAACCTGTCGGTACGCGCCCCGAAGCAATTACACACCGACATGAAAATAAACAGCGCGAAAAACGCAGTCAGCAGATAAATGTCATCGGGCGCAGCGCGGAATCGCCCCGTAATGGCAGGCACGACCAGCATGCAAAGGCA
>JAGBXH010000302.1 GCA_017629395.1 Clostridia bacterium
AGCCCGAAATGATGGCGTAGCAGTTGACCGAGCAATAGCCGATGGTTTCCAAAAACCACGCAACCTGATAGTTGGTGGAAAGGTACTCGGAATACGGGCGCACACCGCCGTGCCCCATGACGTGCAAAAGGATCACAAGGATCATGGACACAATGCGGAACAGCTCCACGCCCATGTTTCGCTCGCTCTTTTGCGGCGTGGCGGGCAGCATCTCTGCTTGCACCGTTTGCGGTTTTATGGTAAGTTCTGTCATACTTTCTCCTTCTCTCTATCGGACTGTAGCGCGGTCGATTCGTTCAGTCGTCCCTACAAAGATCTATTGATATAGACGATATTTTTGCGAAAATGTTCCGTGTTTTTCAAAAATTATTCGTTATCCTTGCCCGAAAGCACGGTTTTGACGGTCATGGCAAGGATCTTGAGGTCAAGGGCGGGCGAGAGGTTTTGTGCGTACCACACGTTCATTTCGATGCGCTCGTTCCACGGCACGGCTCTGCGCCCGTTGACCTGCGCCCAGCCCGTGATGCCGGGGCGCACCGAGAACATTTTGCGCTGCTCGGGAGTAAACTCACCAAGCGGCATGGGCTCGCCCGGCAGCACGGGGCGAGGACCTACCAACGACATCTCTCCGCGCAGCACGTCCCACAGCTGGGGCAGCTCGTCCGCAAAGCCGCGCAAAAGCGTCCCGACGCGCGTCACGCGCTGCTCGCCTTGGTACATGGTGCGGAATTTGTGCATGGTAAATTCTTTGCCATCCTTCCCCACACGCGTTTGCGCAAAAATGGCTTTTCCGGGGGAATCGATGCGTATCAGCAAAGCCACCAACAGCATGGGCAGCCACAAAGCAAGCAGCAAAGACAGCGAAATGACGATATCCAAAGCGCGTTTGACCGTGCGGTACATGCCTATCCCCCCTTTTTTGTGTTCCCTTGTATTATATCAAAAACCGCGCGATCTGTCAACACGTGACGGCAAATCCGAAAATTCACAATATGTGCTTGAAAGCTACCGACAAATGTGCTAAAATGACAGCATGAACGGAGGTGCTGTCATGAAAAAGCATATCAAAATACTCATCATTGTGATGTCTTGCCTTGTGTGCGCAGGCTTGCTCGGTGCATCTGCCCTGCTGCTTGCCAACGAGCACGTCAAAGGCAGCACAGCGGATCAGATTCTTACCCCCGAGCAGGCTGCCGCGCTGGAGGGCGTGGATTGCATTCTTGTCCTCGGCTGTCTGGTCAAAGCCGACGGCACACCCAGCGATATGCTTGCAGACCGCATTTCGGTTGGCGTAACGCTGTACGAGACCGGCACCTCCCAAAAGCTGCTCATGAGCGGCGACCACGGACAAAAGGAATACGATGAGGTCAACACCATGAAAGCTTGCGCCATCGACGAGGGCGTGCCGAGCGAGGACGTGTTTATGGATCACGCAGGCTTTTCCACCTACGAATCCATCTTTCGCGCAAAGGAGATCTTCGGCGCGGACAAGATCGTCATCGTCACGCAGGAATACCACCTGCACCGCGCACTGTATATCGCCAACGCCCTTGGGATCGAGGCATACGGCGTCAGCGCCGACCTGCGCACCTATGCGGGGCAGACCAAGCGTGACATGCGCGAAGTCCTTGCACGCATCAAGGATATGGGATATTCCCTGTTCAAGCCACAGCCCACCTACCTTGGCGAGCCGATTTCGCTTGACGGCAGCGGTGACGTGACCAACGATGAATAACTTACGGTAGGGACAGGCGTCCTCGACTGTCCGCCAATCCAAACAGCTCTGTAGGTGCGCATTCTATATGCGCACGCCCATCTGAGCAAAAAAAAGAGCCGACGCATCGGTCTGCGGAATAAGCGGTAAAATAATCAAATATCAATAGTTTCAAATAGTAATTGCCGTAGGTGCTGGCGATCACATATTTCGGCTATGCCGAAATTCTCGCCCCTACAAGTGTCTGCGCTGTGGTTTTAATACGTAAAACCCAAACAAAAACAGCCGTAGGGGCGATCAGTGATCGCCAGCGACTACAGCAACTATCTATAAAAGCAATCAAGGACTGCATCCAAGTGATACAGTCCTTGATTTTTGCGAAATTCACCGCTTATTTTGCAGCCCCATTGCGTTCGGCTCTTTTTTTATTCGGGCACATATAGAATGCCCCTACGGATCAATTATGTATCTGTCTTGTATAGCTTGCCTCGTCCGCCACGTAGCTTTCGTAAGCTGCCACGATGATGTCAATGATCTCATCGGGCGTGCGGCGGGTGGTGTCCACGATCAGGTCAAAGTTATTGAAATCGTAGTAATCCACACCGTAGATCTGCATGAATCTCGCCTGCTCTACCTGGCTGCGCTCGATCAGCTTATCGCAAGCCTCCTTTTCGTCGGCATAAAACTCCTCACAGCCGCGCTGGTTGAGCATGACGCGTCTTGCTGCCTCGCAGGGCTCAATAGTCAAAAAAATCTTGAACGACTTCTCTGCAAAGTGCCAAGCCATGCGCGAATCAAAGATCAGCTTGTCCTGCGCGCGCTCAATAGAAAGCTGCTTGACTGCATCGTCAATCACGTAATCCAGAGAAGGATCCTCACGCAATCTCTTGTTGAGCTCCAGCGTGGTAATGCCCATTTTTCTGGCGACCTCTCGCTGAAATGCGCCCGTGCTGTAGATTTCAAAGCCGTATCTGTCCTTAAGCAGATTACAAATAGTGGACTTGCCGCTGCCAAGCTTGCCTGTAATGGAAATTAACATAGTATGTATGCCTCCGAATTAATTTTTACAATATTATATTTTTCTGAGCTTTGCGTAGGTTGCCATGAGCTTCTTTGTGCCAACCTTATCAAACATGACCTCGTAGAGCACGTCCGCACCCATATTCTTGACCGACAAAATCTCGCCCTCGCCAAAGGTCATGTGGCGTACACGGTCACCGGGTGCAAATACCTCCCTCTTGCCTCCCTGTGCCGCTGCTGCGGGTGTGGGTGTGGGAGAGGGCTTACGCACGGTGTAGTTGCCTGCAGGGCTTGACTGTCGTGCGGTTGCGGGTGCTTTATTCTGCGATTCGGAATAGTAGGTTTTGAATACGGGCTGCTGGCTGTAGGGATTGCGCGCCTGCGGCTCCTCATACTTTTCAATGAGCCCCGAGGGAATCTCGGACACGAATCTTGAAAGAGGGTTATAGGTGGTGCGACCGTACAAAAGGCGCGACTTGGTGTGATAGATATAGATCTTTTTCTTGGCGCGCGTCAGTGCCACGTAGGCAAGTCTGCGCTCCTCCTCCATCTCGTCCGTGCCTGCGGTGATGGTCTGCATCCCGGGGAACAAGCCGTCCTCCATACCGGGCAGGAACACGATGGGAAATTCCAGACCCTTTGCGCTGTGCACGGTCATCATGACCACAGCATCCGCGCTCTCGTCATATCTGTCCACGTCGGCAACCAGCGCGTTTTCCTCCAAAAAGCCGGTCAAGGTAGGCTCAATATCCTCCTCGGTGCGCGCCTCGTACTCGACCATAGCGGATTTGAATTCGTTCAAGTTGTCAAGTCTATCCTTTTCCTGCTCGCCGCCGTCGATCAGCATCTGGCGGTAGCCCGTTCGGTCTGCAACCTGATCAAACAGCTCGCCCAGCGGCATGTTGCCTACAAGTGCGGTCAATTCGTTTATGACGGCGGTAAAGTTCATCAAAGCCACCGCAGAGCGCGAAAGCGCAGCGTAGCGGTTAGCGTTTTGCATAACCTCAAACATAGAGCAGCCCTGCTCCTCGGCGATTGCCTCAACAGCCTCCAGGGTGCGGTCACCGATCTTGCGCCTGGGCTCGTTGATCACGCGCAAAAGCCGCTCGCGGTCATTGTGGTTGACCAAAAGCTGCAGGTACGCCACAATGTCACGGATTTCCTTGCGGTCCGAGAAGCGCACGCCGCCCAAAATGCGATACGGCAGCGCGCTCTTTGCAAAAGCACGCTCAATGCTGCTTGCCTGCGCGTTGGTACGGTACAAAACGGCAAAATCGCGGTAGTGATATTCCCCTGCCGCCACGGCACGGTTGACCACCGAAATGATCTCTCTTGCCTCAAAATCCTGCGTTTCCAGCTGTTTTAAGTAAATTTTATCGCCCTTATCCCCTGCTGTCCAAAGCGTTTTGCCCTTTCTGCCCGAGTTGTGCGATATGACCTCGTTTGCCGCGTCCAGAATGGTCTGCGTGGAACGGTAATTCTGCTCCAGCTTGATCACGGTCGCGTTATCATAAACGCGGTCAAAATTCAGAATATTTTCAATTGTCGCGCCACGGAAGCGGTAAATGCTCTGGTCGTCGTCACCCACTACCATGACGTTGCGGTAGCCGCCCGAAAGCAGCTGCGTCAGCATAAACTGCGCGGTGTTGGTGTCCTGATACTCGTCCACGCAAACGTACAAAAATCTGCGCTGGTAGGAAAGGCGCACGTCCTCGTGCTCGCGCAGCAGCGTGACGGTATTCATGATGATATCGTCAAAGTCCATGGCGTTGGAGGCACGCAGCGTGTCCTGATATTTTTTATAGATCTTTGCAATGCGAGAGCCGCGGAAATCATTGCCCATGAGCAGCTCAAAGGTCTCGGGCGTCTGCAGCTTTTCCTTTGCCGCACTGATGGCAGCGATCACGCTCTTGATGGGAAACTGCTTATCATCTACGTTACACGCCTTCATGGCAGAGCCAACCGCCTTTTTGGTGTCGTCCGCATCGTAGATGGTAAATTCCTTTTGGTATCCCAATCTCTCCCCGTAAATGCGCAAAATGCGCAAGCAGATCGAGTGGAAGGTGCCTGCCCAGATGTCCTTTGCCACGTCGGGGTCGTCAAAGGTGCGGCTAAGACGCTCCTTCATTTCATTTGCCGCCTTATTGGTAAAGGTAAAGGTCAGAATTCTGTAGGGCGGGCAGGGCTGCTCGGCAAGCTCGGTAAGGATCTCACCGATCTGCTCTGCGGGCAAATTGACAGCCTGCTCAAGGCTTTCTACGTATTCCTCATCCACACCGCCCGGCACGCGATCCGTCATGTACGCATCCCCAAAGCGGATGATATGCGCAATTCTCTTGACAAGCACGGTGGTCTTGCCGCTCCCTGCGCCCGCTAAGACCAGAAGCGGACCGTTCACCGTATAGACAGCCTTGCGCTGCATACCGTTCAGGCTTTGATAATACTTATCAAACAGTGCCCTTTTGGCACGTAAAAATCTATCGTAACTATGCTGCATGATATCCTTTCGTCACTATGTAAGCAGACACCGCCAATGGCGGCGTCCGCACTTGTCAGGTTCAGTTATTCTTCTGATTCTGATTCTGGTTCTGATTTTTGTTCTGATTCTGATTGTTATTCTGGTTCTGATTGTTGTTCTGCTGGTTCTGATTCTTGTTTTGATTGTTCTGCTGATTCTGCATACTGTATTTCTCCTGTTTTCACATTTTTCCCCTTTTCAAGGGTCAATGACAGTATGCACCCCGGCGCATGGTTTTATTCAGTCTGCTTGTCGGTTGTAACGCCCGCAAGCATATAACGGTTATGCAGCTGCTCCATGATGTCGTTATTCTTCTCGGAGAACACCACCACAAGCACCACGCCAAAAAACAGATCGATCACCCACCAAAGCGAGGCAAGCACGCGGTACCACTCTCCGCCCATGCCCGCATACGGCAGCATGACGGTGTAAGCAATGCCTCCCGCGGCACATACGATGCTCATGATCAGCACCGGCACAAGTCCGCGCGTCAACTGCTTGTGCAGCGCATTCATGCGCCCGTAGGTCTGCATATCCACGTGCTTTACCTCATAGCCGGTATGAGAGCGAATCACGTCGCGCAGGCAGCCCAGCACGCCCAACACGCTCAGCACAAACAATACGGAGCAAATTGCACTAAGCACCACGGATACGGTGTAAGCGTCCGTTGCCTCAGCACCGCCCAATGCCGCTTGCGCCTCAAAGCCTTCAATGCGGAAATAGCGGATCTGCCAGAAATACTCGATTCCCGAAGCAAATGCATACGCTCCAAGCACGCTGACGCTTGCCTTCCACGCGGGTGCATAGTAGCGCAGCGCAAGCACGCCTGCTGCAAGGCAAAGAGCACACAGAAAATCCGGCAGGATATTGATTCCGTCCATCGGCAGATCCAGCGAGAGCATCATGCCAAGCAGCAGGAAAAACGAGCCGAGCTTATACTGCTTTGCCACAAACAGATCCTTATTGGGATAGATATCGCGCATATACTGCGCGTGCAAGGCATCCACAAGCGCACGATCACGCAGCACACCGATATAATAGCGCAGCGCAAGCAAGAGCCACACAATGCCTACCAGCGCGCCAAGCAATACGGCAGCGACTCGGAACAGCCAAACGTACGGGTAAAGATTGATCACCCTTTCGGAGTGCTCGGTCAGCACCGTAAATTCGGGCAACACGTTCAGCGCCACCTTCAGCACCGCAAAGAGCGCGGTCATAAAAGAAAAGCTTTCGGTAACGGTCACGGCGCGGCTTCCGTCAAATTCGGATTGTCTCTTGATCATAAGCGACCAGAATCTGCCTGCAGCCGTAGGACGGAATACGCTCTGCCCAACTCCCACGCGAGAGCCCGCATAGATCAAGCCCTCAAAGAAATGGTGGTACGCAGGCAACAGCGTCATAAGCTCCAGCACGCCAAACACAAAATTGCCCAGTAGCATGGTGGTGGGACGGTCAACGTGGTTGACCAAGCCGAACAGCACGATGACAAAAGCAAGGCGTGCCGCGCTGATTGCCACCATGCGGTGAAAGCGCTTAGCACTCTCTTCAAAATGGTGATTGAGATAGGAAAGCGATGAAAGTCCCAACGATAAAAGGACATAGCCGATCACATCGGGCAGCAGATCGAACACCGCAATATCCGGATTCCATAAAAACAAGGGGGCTAAGGCAATGAGCAAAAAGCCCATGCGTTTTCTCGGACGTATCTGCATCTGCATCACTCTCCTTTCAATAAAATTACTTCTTCTTTTTCTTTTTTCTCTCGCGCAAAGCCGCCTCACGCTCGCGTGCCAGCTTGTCACGCTCGTCCATTTTTTGGCGCATATCGTTGACAAAGCCAAAGCGAGAGGGTCTGCGCTCCATGTCCTCATCCCCCTCGGGGCAAATATACATGTAGCAGCCAAACAAATTGATCAGGTTAAAGATCGCCCACACAAACTGCAGCAAAAAGGCGATCAGCGAGAGCAGCTGCAGTCCAAATCCGGCAATCTCAAGTGCCAGGGCAACGATATAGGTGCTTGCCTGCACGCCTACCAGCCAAAGACCCCAATCCGCCTTTTTTACAATGGCGGGAAGCTCCAGCTCCAAGGCAAAGCCGCGCAGCTCTCTTAAAAGCACAAAGTGAAAGCAAAGCGTCAAGGCACATTCCAGCATGCTGACGATTGCCGTGACGAGCTTACCGAACACGGGCAGCTCGATCGACGCCATTCCCATGTGCGGCAGCAGCGCAAGCACGCTGCCGATCACGTGATAAAGGCAGCACACACCAAGCGGGATCAGCCACCATACAGCCCTTGTAAATGCAGGACGATAATCCTTTAGCTTGCCAAGCGACCATGCAATGCCTGCATAGCCGATCACCTTCAAGTACGAAAGCGGTACGAAAAATGCAAGAAAATACGATAAAAACAGTATTCCAAAGCCCATAACGATCCTTATTTACCCACGCCGCAGCAATTCTTATACTTTTTACCGGAGCCGCAGGGGCATGCATCGTTTCTGCCGATCTTGGGAGCTTCACGGCGCACCACGCTGACCTTCTTAAAGGTCTTCTTTCCCTGCCCCTCAAAGCCATCCTGCAAGGGATTGGCTACCTGCACGCGCTGTACCTCCTCGCGCGCTCTGGGCACAACGGAGAGGATCGTGCGCACCGTTTTTTCTCTGATCTCGCAGATCATGGCGTCAAACGCATCACCGCCCACGATGCGGTACTCGGTAATCGGGTCTCTTTGTGCGTACGCCTGCAAGCCGATGCTGCCCTTCAGATCATCCATCGCGTCAATATGCTCCATCCACGCAGTATCTACGTGACGAAGCAGCACTGCACGCTCTACCTCGCGGAAGTTGTCCTCGCCGAACAAAGCTTCCTTTTCGTTATACTTTTCCTCCGCCTTTTCCATCAAGTACTGCTCCAGCTGCTTCTTGGTCAGCTTGGAGAGTGTCTTTTCATCATAGTGGAAATCGGTTTCGTCACAAAGATATCCCATATACGCATTGCGCAAGCCGTCGAGATTCCAGGTCTCGGGACCCTCCTCACCGGTATAGGCAGCTACGTTCTCCTTGATCGATTCCCCGATCATATGCAGGATCTTGACAGAGATGTCGTTATCCTCCAGCACCTCCTGGCGCTGCTTATAGATGATATTTCTCTGCTGGTTCATGACGTCGTCATAGGACAGCACGTACTTTCTGCGCTTGAAGTTCTGATCCTCAATTCTTTGCTGTGCGGATTGAATGCTGCCCGACAGGATCTTGGCATCAATGGGAGTATCATCGGTCATACCGATGCGATCCACCACGCCCGCGATCTTTTCCGAGCCGAACAGACGCATCAGGTCATCCTCCAGAGAGAGGAAGAAACGGCTCTCGCCGGGGTCACCCTGTCTGCCCGAGCGTCCGCGCAGCTGGTTGTCGATACGGCGGCTCTCGTGACGCTCAGTGCCCACGATGAAGAGTCCGCCCGCATCCTTGACCATTTGTGCCTCGGGTGCAATCTGCTCCTTGAACTGCTCGTAAAGCTCTGTGTACTGCTCTCTGACGCCCAACACTGCGGGATCGTCGGTCAAAGAGGTGCCGTTTGCCTGCGCGATCAGCGCCTCGTCCACGCCCTGTGCACGCAGCTCAGCCTTTGCCATGAATTCGGGGTTACCGCCCAGCATGATATCGGTACCACGACCTGCCATATTGGTGGAAATGGTGACGGCACGGTATTTACCTGCCTGTGCAACGATCTCTGCCTCGCGGTCGTGATATTTTGCATTGAGCACGTGGTGCGGGATCTTTTCCTTTTTGAGTCTTGCAGAAAGCAGCTCGGACTTCTCAACCGAAACCGTACCCACAAGCACGGGCTGGCCTCTGTCGTAGCACTCCTTGATCTGCTCGATGATCGCTCTGTACTTACCCTCGACGTTCTTATAGACCACGTCGCTGTGATCTGTACGGATCATGGGCATATTGGTGGGAATTTCCACCACGTCCAGCGCGTAAATTTCTCTGAACTCCTCTTCCTCGGTCAGTGCCGTACCCGTCATACCCGAGAGCTTGCCGTACATACGGAAGTAGTTCTGGAAGGTGATGGTTGCCAAGGTCTTGTTTTCCTTTTCGATCACAACGCCTTCCTTTGCCTCGATTGCCTGATGCAAGCCGTCCGAGTAGCGTCTGCCGTACATCAATCTGCCCGTAAAGGTATCGACGATGATAACGCCCTTATCGTTGACGATATAGTCCTGGTCGCGGTGCATGCAGCCGTGCGCGCGGATCGCCTGATTGACGTGGTGCGCGATGGTGGCATTCTCCTGGTCGGAGTAGTTTGCAAGACCGAAGAAGCGTTCTGCCTTCTTGGCGCCTCTGGGAGTCAGAATGGCGTTGTTCGCCTTTTCGTCCACGATATAGTCTGCCTCGATGTCGTCGTGCTGCTCCTTGGAGTCCAGCTCCTTGGTCACGTATTTGACAAGTGTTTTGACAAAGGCGTCTGCCTTTTCATAAAGATCGGTGGGCTTGTCTCCTGCGCCCGAAATGATCAGAGGCGTACGCGCCTCGTCGATCAGAATGGAGTCCACCTCGTCCACGATCGCAAAGGCGTGGCCGCGCTGTACCATGTTCGCCTTGTAAACCACCATGTTGTCACGCAGG
>JAGBXH010000303.1 GCA_017629395.1 Clostridia bacterium
TCCGCACCGTTGGTGTCCTCAATGTGCGCAGAGCAGGCAACCATGGATAGGCATAGAACGAATAGTAGACCAATACATAAATAGCGTTTCATAAATTGACTCCTTTATATCAGTATCGCCGCGATGCACAGTGCCGTGATGCCAAGCGAGCACACCAGCCACAGGCAGGACAGAATGATCAGCGAGTTCCAACGCTTTCTGGAGGGGACTTTTTTGATCGAGCGCAGCACGATGCCAAGCGCCAGCAGCAGTAGGGGAGCGATGTACAAGAAGGGCGACATCATAACGGCAAAGATGATGAGCGCGGGGGTCTGATCCATATCAACCCGGTCTTCAAAATTGCTCTTGGTGGAAACCATGAATCCGCCCACACGTGTGCCGTTTCTGACAATATTGTTCACGGTCACCTTGTTTACCGTGTAAGCAGGCACCTCGCCCACTCTGAATGACAGCGTGCCGTCATCAGATAAGTAGTTGTTTTCCAAACCGTCAAAGTGTACGTATACGTATCCATGACCGTTCACCGTGTTATAGATCGCACCGATGGGGTGCACGAAAGATCCGGTTGGATCCATGCCGTAGATCAGATATTCATTCGCGCTTCGCAAGGTTCTGACGTCCAGCGTCAGGTCGGGCTGTCTGTCGGCAAGATCAATGAGATATTCTTCGTCAATAGCGGATAAATATGAAGTTTTTGACTTTAAGAGGTAACCGCCGTATTCACCGTTGACAAAGGCGTCCATGGCTGCACGGCCTTGCTCGGTGACGAAAATGCGCTCGGGTGTGTCATACATGATCGCAATATCTCGGTAGACCTCGGGTGCTTGGAAGTCGGGCATGATCTGGTGGATAAAAACGGTCTTTTCACTCGGCGTGACAGGATCATGAATCTTGACCTTGTTGCCGTATCGGTATTCATTTGAGATCAATCCCCAACCGGTGGGCATAAAGTATTCCTCATATACGGTGTTGCCGTGCGTTAGCACGTTTTCGGTCTGATCGTATACCCATTCTTGCGTTTCACCCTCGACTTCGTCGATGGGCTCGGTTTCGCCAAAGGCGTGTGCGCCAAGCAATAAAAGGGAAGTGATGGCGCAAAGAGAGAGCAGCGCCGCGAAAATCTTAGTCAAGTTTTTCATAGTGCACCTCCTTTTTAGGCAAGATTGAGCTTACGCTCAATGCGGGTCAGATTAAAGATGGCAAGGGCTACACCAACGCACAGCGTTGCGAGAATGGCAACGATCAAGCCAAGGTAGATCACGCCCATGCCGATATGTGCGTTTGCAAACAGCGTGGGCAGTGCCGTAGCGCCGACGGCAACGGAGAACATGCCGTAATAGGTGGTGATGTAGACCGCGGGGATCATCAGCACGTAGTTGACCACGTAATAAGTCACCATCACGCTGAGCAGCTTGAGCTTGCGGAACATGGTTGCGCCCAGCGTGATGCAAGCGTAGCTGATCATCAACGAGGTGAAAAGCGCGCAAAGTCCGAGTACTGCCAAAAGCACAAAGCAGATGCATACGCGCACGATGTTCAGTGCGCCGATCTCGGTAAGGATGAGCTTAATGCCTTCCCAAATCGGTTCTAAGGAAAAATATTCGCTTGTAA
>JAGBXH010000304.1 GCA_017629395.1 Clostridia bacterium
CATGGTGATCTGTGATAACCATGTCAATGCCCTTCTGTGCGGCATATCTCACCTCGTGATCCGCAGTAATGCCGGTGTCAACCGTTACGATCAAGGAAACACCAAGATCTGCCAAAACACCGATGGCGGCGTCGCAAAGTCCGTACCCCTCTTTATCACGGCTGGGAATATAGTATACGATATCTGCACCTTTGCTTTGTAAATAAAGATATAGCGAAGTGACTGATGTGACGCCGTCAACGTCGTAGTCTCCGTAAATTGCAATCGTTTCACCGTTCTTGATTGCTTCGGAAATGCGATCGACTGCCTTATCCATGTCCTTCATCAAAAAAGGATCGTGCAGCGTATTGATATCGGTATTCATAAAGGAGTATGCCTTTTCGGGGGTATCATATCCTCTGTTATAGAGCAGTCGGGCGGTTATTAATGAAACACCGACGCTCTCTGCAATTTGCGCAATTCTTCGGTCAGTCTCTTTTTCAGACGTGTACAAGACAGACCATACGCGTTCTCTCTTTAATTCATTCATAAAATCCTTCATCCAATTCGTTCCATGTCCTCTCGGTCACATCGGCACCGAAGAAGCATGATAACAATACTTCTCAAAAATAAAATTAATTGTTAATTGCTGAATGGTAAGCTGCGCTTCATCACTGCAAGCGCTGTATTTACTCCGTCCACGGCTGCACTTGTTATGCCGCCTGCGTACCCTGCTCCCTCACCGCAGGGATAAATATAGGAAAAACCGATCGCCTCTCTCTGCTCGCTTCTTTGAATGCGAACGGGGGCACTTGTTCTTGTTTCTGCTCCTGTTAAAATTGCATCGGTGGCGGCAAAGCCTTGTATCTTTGAATCAAACACCTCAAAGCCATAACGCAGTGTGCGATTGACGGCAGCAGGAAAGACTTGCGATAAATCGGCAAGCTTGCATCTGCCGTTCATATAAGTCGGCGTGACTCGATTTGGCGTATGCTCTACTCTGCCCTTCAAATAATCCCCAACCGTCTGGATAGGGGCAGTATAATCAGATCCGCCAAGAGCAAATGCTTTTGCCTCGATGCTTCTTTGCAAAGCGATCGCGCCTTCAACAAGGCTTCCGTTTACAGGCTCATAATCCTGACAGCCAAGCGAAACGACTATTGCGGAGTTGGAATTGCGCCCGTCTCTTGCACGGTTGCTCATGCCGTTTACTACCAATCCGCCATGCTCTGAAGCCGCAGCCATGACCTCTCCTCCCGGACACATGCAAAATGAGTATACACCGCGCTGCGTGCGCGTATCCGATAGTGCGTACTCGGCATGCCCCAATAAAGGATGACCCGCAAAGTCTCCGTAAAGCGCGCGGTCTATGTCCTTTGTCAAATGCTCTATTCTGACACCAACCGAAATCGGCTTAGCAATCAGCTCCAGCTGCTTTTTGAGCAGCATTTGATACGTATCGCGTGCACTATGTCCGATTGCAAGCACGATTGAGCTGCAGTGCAGGTCCCCCAGCGTCGTATGAGCAGTAACGGTAGTATCGGCATTCTGATCAAAGCCATCCAGCCTGCAACGATACAACACCGTACCACCAAGATCTTGAATCTTTTTCAAAATGCTGTCTACGACGTTACGAAGCATATCGGTCCCCACGTGTGGTTTGGAAAGCAATAAAATGTCCGCAGGAGCACCATGCTCTACCATGGTGTTAAGCACGTAGGTGCATTTGGGATCATGAATGCGCGTCATCAGCTTGCCGTCCGAGAACGTACCTGCGCCGCCTGCGCCGAACTGAATGTTGGAATCAACGTCTAGGTGATGCGTTTGATAAAACCGTTCGACCGTACGAACACGCTTAGTAACACAATCTCCCCTGTCAATAATAATCGGTCTGTATCCGTTCTGTGCCAGCATCAAAGCCGCAAACAGCCCCGCAGGACCCATACCAACCACCAAGGGAGGTGCTGTAAGGGGAGCTTGTCCGTATTCAGGCACGATATGATTCTCCTGTAACAATCGGATCTTTTGGCGTTGCAAAAGGGCTTGGTTGGCAGGATACGTGCCGTTTTGACTTAGTGCGAGCACGGAGTATACAAACTGCACGTTCGTACGGTCTCGCGCATCTACAGATCTTTTGAACAAGCTGTAAGAGAACTGCGCGGGATTTTGACCGATCTTTTTAAGTCTTTGTCTTGCTTTGGCGAAAACCTCTTGCTCTTGTGCGTCCAAAGGGACAGTGATCGATTCGATCACCATCCCCGTAGCATATACAAAGTTATGATTTGCCATTCAATTCTCCACTTCCGTCAGCGGAACTCGCCGGCGTAATGTTTACCATAACGGTTGGCAAGGTATATTTGATTCCGTCAATAGGATTGGAGTTGTTGAACAGCTCCTCTCCCTGTGCGTCCAAAAAGCTTACGACCAATATAGACATTTGCTGCTGACCGATAATATTCTGGTCAAAATTCATAAGATCCAATCTGATCTTAACGTCTGCAATCTGAGAAACGACCTGCTCGGATCCAATGACCTTAAAACTGATTTTTTCGTCAGTCAGAGAAAGATCAAATCTGCTGACGTTGTTCTCTGCATCAACCTTTTCGACGGTTGTGGGAAGCATTTCAACCGAGCATTCAATCTCCTTGGAAACGTTGACCGTGACGACGGCGGGCGTTATATCATAATCTCTTAACTCAACCTTTTCTCCGTTGCCGGTTTCCCCGACCAAGTATGCTTTGACGGTTGCAACGCCGTCCACTGCTGTACGAATGTCAACGGCAAGTCGAATGTTTTGCGCGTCTATTTTGGCAAGCTCGCGATTTGTACCGCGAATGGAAATTGATGCGAATTGCGCGCTCAAAGAGTCGAAATCAATTTCGGGATTTGATTGGTTAAATTCAATCAGACTCGCTTCATCCACGATTACAGGAATCTGATTATAGGTTTTGGAATATATATCGTCATTTGTTGCCTGCGCGTACAACCAAATACCGCATGCAACAACAAAGCAAGCAATCAAGGCTGCAATGCTGACACCTTTTTTCTCCTTAAAAGCAGGAGAAGATTTGTCATGCTTATTCATTATTCGTCCTCCTTTGGATGGTCTTGCAAATGACTCTGGACGTCAGCTGATTCGGAAACCTTTGCATCCCCGCTGTGAGTGGGCTTTTTTCTCCTGTAATCCATAAAGCTGTACATTGCGTCGTGCAGGTTCTTATAATCGTAATTTCTGTAGAGCGAGCCGCCATAAGCAATAGAAATAATGCCATTCTCCTCGGAAACGATTACGACCATAGCATCGCTGACCTCTGTGATACCAACTCCGGCACGATGTCTCGTTCCCAAATCACGCACGACCTCTTCGTTTTCCGAGAGAGGAAGCTTGCAAGCCGCAGCCGCAATGCGGTCACCCTCAATAATCACTGCACCGTCATGTAAAGGGGATTTGTTAACGAAAATGTTACGCAAAAGCTTTTCCGACACCTTAGCATCCAATCGTTCGCCCTTATCCATATAATCCTGAAGCTTGGTTGTGCGCTGTACAACGATCAACGCTCCGTAACCCTCAGAGGACAGAGAACATGCAGCCGAGGCAATTTCTGCAGAAATGTGCTCAATCTCGGCATCAGAGCCTCCCCGGTCACCGCCGAGGCGACCAATGCGCAACGACGTGCTGCCCACACGCTCCAATGCATCGCGCAGCTCCGGCTGAAAGATTATCACAACAGCAACCAATCCAACCGTCAGGAAATTATCCATGATCAGCCCCAGTGCCTTCATGTCCAGCACGCTGCATATCATAAAAATGCCAAATAAAGCCGCAATACCAAGTAAAAGCTTACCGGCTCTGCGCCTTCTTACAAATCTGTAAAGATAATATAGCAAGCCCGTCAATAACAAAATATCCAAAATATCCGTTACGGGATGCATATTGTTGATCGGAAACAGAATATAGTCGTCAAAAAACGTTTGTATGACGTTTATCATTTCCTGCGATTCGATCATTTAACCCACCGCCTTTGCACAAAATTCCTTTTTACATTATATCACAATGCCGATGAAATTTCAACACATAATTATTATATTTATAAAAAATTTAATAAATTTATAGTCAATCCCCCGAGCCGTTCTGAAAGGCTCGGGGGATTCGTAGGCAAAAACTAATATTCAGTTTTGTCAGTTGCTATGTGTGAATGTTTATTTGCGATTTCTGAGCATTTCGTGCTTGATATCCCAAAGCTTTTGCGAAAGGTCAACGTAATACTTATGAGGATTGGTGAATCTGCGCACCTCTTCCCACATACCTTGAATTTCCTCAGCACAATGGGCCTTGATTTCTTCAATTGTGGGCAGCTCATAGACTTGAATGCCGTCCTTGAACACAGGGACCATCAGTTCGGTAGCAGTATAGTCTTGCATGACCTTGCGCTTCCAGGTGTGCTCGGGATCGAAAATCTCGTAGGGCTGACTGTCGTCAATGACCTCGTCATGCAGGCAGATAACGTCCGCCTCAGCCTTGCCCGTGGTTTTGCCGCGAAGTCTGTAGATCTTCTTAAAGTGCGGCGTGGTGATCTTGCCGACGTTTTCGCTGATTTTAATCTTGGGCTTGATGGAGCCATCCTCATTTTCAACTGCAACCAGCTTGTACACTCCACCGAACACAGGTGCAGACAGAGAGGTAATCAGACGCTCGCCAACGCCAAAAGCATCCACGCACGCGCCTTGACGGATCAGCTCGCGGATGATATACTCGTCAAGCGAGTTGGAAACTACGATCTTGCACTCGGTCCAGCCTGCAGCATCCAGCATTTCTCTGACCTTTTGGGAAAGGTAGGTAATATCGCCCGAGTCAAGGCGTACACCGCATTTGGTAATACCCAAGGGCTTGAGCACTTCATTAAAAGCGCGAATCGCGTTAGGTACGCCGGATTCCAGTACGTTATAGGTGTCGATCAGCAGCGTTGCGTTATCAGGATAAATCGAGCAATAGGTCTTGAACGCATCGTATTCGGTATCAAACATCTGCACCCAGGAATGCGCCATAGTACCGGTCGCGGGAACACCGTACGCGATATCCGAAATGGTGCAAGCCGTAGCGGACGCGCCGCCGATATACGCAGCACGCGCACCGAG
>JAGBXH010000305.1 GCA_017629395.1 Clostridia bacterium
CACACGTGTGTAAGCATCCCCAATATTCAATTAAAGAGCAGCCTTAGCCTGCTCGCACAGAGCGGTGAATGCAGCGGGATCGCTGATTGCGATCTCAGACAGCATCTTTCTGTTCAGGGTTACGTTAGCCTTCTTCAGACCGTTCATGAAGGTGGAGTAGTTCATACCGTTTGCCTTGCAAGCTGCGGAAATTCTGGTGATCCACAGACGACGGAAGTCTCTCTTCTTCATCTTTCTGCCGGCGAATGCGTAGTTGCCGGACTTCATTACGGCTTGCTTAGCCATCTTGAAGTGCTTGGACTTAGCACCCCAGTAGCCCTTTGCAGCCTTCAGAATTTTATTTCTTCTCTTACGCGCCATCATCGCGCCCTTAACTCTTGCCATTTTCTTATCCTCCTTCTGCTAATCTTTCCGAATTACTTCTGAATCAGTTCTCTGATGTTTGCAGCGACCTTTGCGCTTGCGATGGTTGCACCGGTGCGCAGATGTCTCTTTCTCTTCTGATCCTTAATGCCAAGCTTGTGGCGGTGGTGGCTGTGGTTCATCTTAACCTTGCCGGTTCCGGTAACGGAAAATCTCTTAGCCGAAGCCTTATGTGTCTTAACCTTTCCCATTTTACTTTTCTCCTTTTTAATTTTGATTGGCGTGCAGATGCACTATCATTTTTCCCTCGGGGCGCAATGGAAAGGGCGCACCTTCGGGATAATAAAATGAACGAAATTACTTCTTCTTAACGGGCGAGATCACTACGCTGAGCAGCTTACCGTTGAGTACGGGCTTCTTATCGGTCGTACCGAGATCGGCACAATCGGCAATAAACTTGTCGATCATATCCTTGCCCAGCTGCTGGTGGCTCATCTCACGTCCGTGGAAGACTAAAACGACCTTGACCTTGTTGCCCTGCTCTAAGAACTTACGGCCTCTCTTCATCTTGGTCTCGTAGTCGTGGGTGTCGATACGGCAGGAAAGCTGGATCTCCTTGATCTCAACGACCTGCTGCTTTTTCTTTGCTTCCTTTTCGCGCTTATCCTTTTCAAAGCGATACTTGCCGTAGTCCATGATCTTACATACGGGGGGAGTTGCATCGGGGGACATCATAACGAGGTCCAGCGACTTGTCGTAAGCCATTTGCAGTGCCTGATCCGAGCTCATAATGCCCAGCATTGCACCGTCGTTGCCGATGACACGGATCTGCTCACAATTGATCTCCTCATTGATAAGCGTGTCTTTTTGATTGGTAGCGATGGGTAAACACCTCCGAAAAATAAAAATCGTACAGAAGCAAACTGCCCCCGTACGCCCACTGCACCGACCTGCGGCACAAAAAGAGAGAATATCGACCCATGCGCGCTCACGGCGGCAGGGTGGAAACCGAGGGGCTTCACTTCATTTACCTCGCGATTATACCACACTCCGTTCGCTTTGTCAATAGGTTTTGCAAAAATATTTTTCGCGAATTTGAACGCTGCAAGCGGCAAAAAGAACGACCGTTCGGTACGACATGCATGTCTATCGGGAAAATAGACAAAATCCTTTGCAAAAATCCCGTCTAAATTCTCAATGGTAGTCCTTTTCACGAAATATCTCGTCAAAAATCGTCAACTTTGCCAATTTACAAACCGCGTCGGATGCTGTATAATAATCATGCACGGCGGAAGCAGACGTTCCGTCGGAAAAGTGCAGCTCAAGTCGGACTTTGCGGAACATCAATCTCATGATGTAAAGCGTGCAAAGACGCCAAACGTTGCACCGGCTTCGTTCGCACCGAGGATATACGCGAGCGAACATGGAAGCGGGATCGGTTTATGCCGATTCCGTTTTTTCCTTTTATCGCAAAAACGCGCTTTTTTGCACGTTTTTGCGCTTTTTTATGCTTTTTTTGAAAAAAACATATAATAATTGTAAATAAACCTTGAAGGGTATAGCATTTTTACCGCACTTGTGTTATAATGCTAAGTTGATATAGTATTTTCCGTTTTGAAACGTTATGAATATATCGCACTACCCTACCTAAGAAAGGACTTTGTATTTTTATGTCAGGATATATAGAAAAAGCCGAGAGCATGACCATGCCCGTCATCGTCCTGCGCGGCATCGTTGCCTTTCCCGGCACGACGGTAAACTTTGACGTTGCAGAGGACAGCTTTGGCTCGGCACAGGCTGCCAAGCTGGCGGCTCAGGGCTCCTTGCCCGTGCTTTTGGTCACTCTGCGCGACCCGAGTGAGCCCGACAGCGGCGAGCCCTCTGTGCAAAAGATTTATCGCGTCGGCACAATCGCCAAGATCAGACAGCTGGTCAAATCGGGAGACGGACAAAACCGCGCCATTGCCGTGGGCATGACGCGCGGTATGATCACTGCCCTGCACCCCACCGAGGACGGCACGTACGCCGAGGTCATCAGCAAATCCTATGCGCTCAAGGATAACGGCGGCATTCGCGCAGAGGCATACATGCGTCGCGCACTCACAACCATGGAACGCGTAGTACACAGCCTGCCTGCTTCGGGAGAGGAGCTTATGCACGCAGCGCGTGCGCTCAAGGACCCCGGCGTGCTGGCGGATATGATCGCTGCCAACGTGCTTATCCGCTTTGAGGATAAGCAGACCGTGCTGGAGTGCTTTGACCCCATGATCCGTATTGAAACGGTTGCCATGATGCTGGAGCACGAGGCGGAAATTTTGGAATGCGACGCCATGATCCACGGCCGCGTGCGCGAGCGCATAGCGCGCCATCAAAAGGAATACTACATGCGCGAGCAGATCCGTACCCTGCAGGAGGAGCTCGGCGAGGGTGACAACGAGATCTGGGAAAACAAAAAGCGCATTACGCAGGCACATCTGCCCGAGGAGGTAGAGAAAAAGCTGCTTAAGGAAAACGACCGCCTTTCCCGCACCCCCTTCGGCTCTGCAGAGGCAGGCGTGATCGAAAACTACTTGGACGTTTGCCTTTCCCTGCCTTGGAACAAGACCACCAAGGACCGCGTCAGCGTTTCCGCCGCAAAAAAGGTGCTGGACGCAGATCACGACGGGCTGGACAAGGTCAAGGAGCGCATTCTGGAGTTCCTTGCAGTCAAGCAGCTCTCCCCCGATCTCAAAAATCAGATCATTTGCTTAGTAGGCCCTCCCGGTGTGGGCAAAACCTCGATCGGCGCCTCCATTGCCCGTGCGCTCAAGCGCAAGTACGTTCGCGTATCCCTGGGCGGCGTGCGCGATGAGGCAGATATCCGCGGTCACCGCAAGACCTACATTGGCTCCATGCCCGGCAGAATTATCGACGCACTCTCCCGCGCGGGCGTGCGCAATCCGCTCATTTTGCTTGACGAGATTGACAAGCTGTCCATCAGCTCACACGGTGACCCCTCCTCCGCGCTCTTGGAGGTGCTGGATCCCGAGCAGAATAAATACTTCCGCGACCACTTTGTGGAGCTGCCCTTCGACCTTTCCGACTGTCTGTTCATTGCGACCGCCAACACGCTGGAAACCGTGCCGCGTCCCCTGATCGACCGTATGGAGATCATTGAGCTTAAGACGTATACCAAGAGCGAAAAGCGTTCGATTGCCAAAAACCATCTGATCGGCAAGCAGCTTGGCAAGCACGGTCTTTCCAAGCGCACGGTCAAGATCACCGACGAGGCGATCGACGAGCTGATCGAATATTACACCCGCGAGGCAGGCGTGCGTAACTTGGAGCGCACCATTGCCGATCTTTGCCGCAAGGCAGCCAAGAGAATCGTGGAAACCGAGTGCAAGAAGATCGTGATTGATGCATCCGACATCCGGGAATATCTTGGCCCGCGCAAGCGTTTGCCTGACACCATCTCCGCTATGGACGAGGTGGGTGAGGTCAATGGTCTTGCCTGGACAGAGGTAGGCGGTGACGTCTTGCGCGTGGAGGTTGCCGTGACCGACGGCACAGGCAAGATCGAGCTGACAGGCTCGCTTGGCGACGTGATGAAGGAAAGCGCAAAGGCTGCGCTGACCTACACCCGCTCGGTTGCCGATAAATGGGGCATCCCCTCCGATTTCTACACCAAAAAGGACATTCACGTGCACGTGCCCGAGGGTGCTGTGCCCAAGGATGGCCCCAGCGCGGGCGTGACCATGGCAACCGCCATGATCAGCGCACTTGCAAATATTCCCGTCCGCCGCGACGTTGCCATGACGGGCGAGATCACGCTGCGCGGCAGAGTGCTTGCCATTGGCGGACTCAAGGAAAAATCGCTTGCCGCATACGCTGCGGGTGCGACCACCGTGTGCATTCCCGCCGACAATATGCGCGACATGCACGAGCTTGATCCCGAGGTCAAGGAGCACGTACGCTTTGTACCCTGCTCCCGTATTGAGGACGTGCTCGCCGTTGCACTGGTGCAGCCCGAGGCAGCCAAAGCCGCTCCCGTTTCCCATCACGTTCCCGATTACATTCCCGTAGCGACCGGCACAAGCCGCACTCCCGCTACGTCGTTTACAGAGGTAAAATAATGGCTTTTATAACACAGAACGCACAGCTGCAGATCAGCGCGGGACTTGCCAAGCAATTCCCCACCAATCCCATTCCGCAGGTCGCTTTTTCCGGCCGCTCCAACGTAGGCAAGAGCTCCTTGCTCAACACCCTGCTTGGCAGAAAATCGCTGGCGCGCGTTTCCTCCGCGCCCGGTAAGACCATCACGGTCAATTTCTACAACGTGGACAAAAAGCTGTTCCTTGTTGACCTGCCCGGCTACGGCTTTGCAGCCCGCAACCCTGCAGATAAGGAAAAATGGAGCATGCTGACCGACGGCTACTTTACCAACAATCCCAACGTGGATCTTTTGTGCCTTGTGCTGCAGTTGGTTGATTCCCGCGTAGGGCTGACGCGCGACGACGAAATGATGGTGGATTTTCTCAACCAGAGCGGTATCCCCTACGCCGTCATTGCCACCAAGGTGGATAAGCTCAACAAGACCGAACGCGAAAAGAATCTTACAGCGATTGCAAACCATCCGCTGCTCAAGCTCGGCACACCCGTAATTCCCTTCTCCTCGCTCAAGGGAGAAGGCAAAAACGAGGTCTGGAAGGTGATCTGCACACACGCAGACCTGCCCACGCCCAACTGACGTTAGGGTGAAATATTTCGCTGCGCGAAATGTGAAATGTTTGCCTTTGGCAAACGTGAAATTCGCACTTCGTGCGAGTGAAATATTGCGC